>JBGVNA010000199.1:0-8230 GCA_045125175.1 Acutalibacteraceae bacterium | reverse complement strand
TTATTAATTTGTTTGGGCATTTCTTTGGCTGATGCAGTTTCTTTTTCATTAAAAGTCATATTTTCACCTAAAATCCCGTTGGTTTCAAGTTCAAGAGTCCATTCCATAAGAACATTTGTTACTTTGTCAAGAATCGCTCTCAAACAATGCTTGCTAACATGCAAAGAATAATTTGTTTCAAATGGAGCATCACACATTGAATCAAGGCGATTTGCAATATCAGCTGTAAATGTTAGGATTATGTTTCCTTCAGATTTGTTGTATAATTCTTGAATTTCGCCAATAGATTCTCCTATTTTTCTGTTACATAAAACCTTTTCGATTTCTGCATCTTTGAGAATAACAGGTATCCAACCGTGATAGGGGTTCCACGCTTTTACTTGTCCATGAATCTGTCGATAATCCGGAACATCATCTTGATTATTAGTCTTATAGCCGTTCAACTCAGATTGTATCCACATATCAAACTCTGCCAACTTTAATTTTGATGCAATCAAGTGTGCTTTTCTCAAAACTTGCAATATATCACAATTTTTATCAAGAAGTTCTTGCTGAAGCTCTAAAACTATGCTACTCATATCACACCTCCCAAATGGTTTCGTCGCCGCAGATGTTACGGATTTTAATGCGAAGGGGTGTTTTGTCACAGCGAACAGAGCCGTTCCAGAAGTCTTTGGTTTTTGTTCCGTTGACGATGACAAAGCTGTTTTTATCAATTTTGATTTCGCTGTCGGAGTGCCATTCACCTTCGGTTGCGGTGCAGTCAAGACTTATAAACTCAATAAGTTCAAGACCTTCTTCGCTGATTTCAATAGGTTTATAAGGCTTCTTTTCGGAAGAATTAAGGAAAGCTTTTTCGTTGAACTCGTCAATCTTTGAAATCACACGGTCGCTGATGAATTTATCAATAACAACAGCATAACCGCCGAAAAGATCTTCTTTAACCTCGTCAATATGGAACTCGGCATAATCACCGATGATAACATCATCAAGAACAGCCTTTAAATCACGGATTTCAATTTCAACCGTTGTGCTGTCATCGTCTTTAATAAACTGCATAATTTCCGCTTCATCGGTGATGTCTATGTAATAAACAATAACCTTTTTGATGCTGCTGTCAAGTTCAGGAATTGCCTGATGAATGATACGGTTGATAGTTACTTTATCAAGAAGTTTTGATGCACTGTCCATAAGGTTAGGAACATAAACAGGAACAGTACCGAGCTTGCTGTCCGAAATTGCACCTTCCCAAAACGAATCAAGGGAATCCTCGTTTTTGAGACCGGGAATCAACGACTTGATTTTATCCATAGTCTGAACGGGATTGCGATAGAGCTGAACGCCATCTTTGATTTCAAGCACATCAAATTCTGCTCCATCTGCTTTTAATCGGTCACGGGTAGTCTGTATTGAGTTTAAACCAATATCACAGTGAATAAATTTGCGTCCAAGTTTCTTTGCACACGATACAGTTGTGCCACTTCCACCAAAGAAATCAGCCACAACCATTCCCTCATCAGAAGATGCGTTAATAACTCTATTAACTAAAGCTTCTGGTTTCTGTGTTGCATATCCAACAGGTTCCGTTTTATCGGCAGGCTGTAACATTGCTATACGCCAAACATCATCAATACGTTTTTCCGTAGATTCTGTATACATGACATTGCCGTTTTCATCACGCGCATTAATAGCTTTTCCGTCAACAAATTTTCTTACAAGCTGTTTTTTAGCTTCTTCTCTTGCTTCGTATTGAGTATAGAAAATGTAGTCGGCAGATTTTGAATAAAGCAATATTTTATCAGAAGTACGAGGGAAGCACGCTGATTTAGGCGCCATTTTATTGTAATAATACCATGTTATTTCATTAATAAAATTTGCTTCTCCGAATATTTCATCAAGCAATATTTTGACGTAGTGCCCTATGTGCCAATCTAAATGTACATATATACATGCTGTTTCACTCATAACAGACTTAATTGCCATAAGATTTTCGTACATCCAATTGAGATATTTTTCCTTATCCCAAACATCGCCGTACATCTTCTCTTCAAAGGCTTTAAGCTCATCTATATCGAGTTCTGCTTCAGCCTGTGCTATTGCTTCGGCTACTTTCGGATTGCGACGAATATACACTTTCTTGGCATAATCTGCGCCACTTGCAAATGGCGGATCAATATAAACAAGGTCAACTTGAATGCCTTGTTCTTTGAGATATGCACAAGCAGAAACACATTCGCCACGGATAATCATATTACCGTCAGCATTCTCGCCGACAGTTTCAAGTTTTTCCATTTCATATAAAGGCATTCCGCGCTGAAGTACCATTGATGTTTCATCAGCACCTTTGTATTTAAGTATTCTGTTAAAATTACCGAGAACAGCCTGTCCCTCAACAGGCTCCGGTATAAACGGTACATATTTAATCGGCATTATGACTTACCTCCTAAAAAATAGGTCTAACATGCTCTATAACATATTGAACCCTATTATATAAGCATTTTAATTCTTTTTCCAATTCTAAAATACTGATATCAATTTCTTTCTCATTGCGAAAAATCAGTATTTCAAAAGCAATTAAATCTAAAGTGTATGGATGAAACTGCCTTTGTGATTTAAAAACATTAATCAAATCTGTTTCGGTTTCATTATCAATTAAATTAAATCCACCGACACCTTTTCTTTTTTCTATTATTTTTTGATTATGTTCATCAATATGTTCAATCGTGTTTCTTCCTGTTTTATCACTTAAATTAGGGTATTTTTCTGCGTTGAATTCAAAATCTCGGCAATTTGCTTTTTTGCGTTCAAGAACAACACCCGTATCTTTATTGTTAACAATAAATCGGTTTGCAATTTGACCGAGAGAATATAACAGGTGGTCTGTATAGAAATGGTAATACTGATATTTATTGTCAAAGCTGTTTTCAGAAAAACATCTTAATTTATCTATCGAAATCAATGCACTTTTTATTTGAAACTCAAGATAATAACTTGTTTCTATTTCATAAGATTTTTCTTTGACAGAGGTATCAATATATATACCAGAATTTATAAAAGGCATTTTATTTCTCTCTCTTTTTGTTGGGATAAAGAATCTCGTAATAATAATTATCCAAGCTTTTATCAAGCTCTCTAACAATTCTGTTAAAACTTTCTTTGTAATAAAAGTCATCGTTTTCTGTCTGTTGGCTATGTATATTTGTTGCCATAACATAGGCATCAAATTTATCCAAAACCGATTCAACAGCATTGCGATTACCACTCCGAGCGTTTTTGTAAGTCTCAAGATGAAACGATGTGTTTCTAAGTTCTTTTCTAACTTTCAAAATCGGATTGTACACAGTCTCATATATTTTCTTTTTCACTTTGTTTCCGAACAAAAAATATAACGATCCGTATGCATCATCAAGTGCAGAAAAATCAAATTCATTGATTCGAAGAAGAATAACAACACGTTGCTCAAATTCCCCTGAAGATTGATATCTATTTAATTTGTTTCGGAACTTCATTGCACATTTATAGAATGCTTCTAAACACACCCTCTTATCAACTCGATAGTTTATTGTTGCAATAATAAATGCAAGAAGTGCACTGCCGAAAACTCCGAGAGCAATGTTGTAACCATAATCAAATTTAATACAACTGAATATATAAGAAACAATTAGAGCGACAACTGTAAGAGGCAATGTTATATAAATAGCATCTCTATTCTGTTTCATTATGTTCCTCCGATTTATTAACAGAAAGCACCATTCTTATAAGTACGCCGGTCTGATAAAGAAGAAACTCCAAAAGTTTTTCATCTACGGCATCATTGTGTTTTGCGATTCTGTCGTTAATATTTTTGTATGAATTTATCAACGGCTGAAATAGACCCGTAATTCCGGCATCTACACCTTGTGAACCAAGATATTTGCATATTTCAGTCTTATTTGTTTCAAGGTTTTTGCTATTACCAAGAAATTCTTGTAAGAATTCTTCCAATGCTTTTCTGAGATTGTCAGCAACATCACGGATATAAATTCCGTCAGCATATTGCTTCAAGGCAATGCAATATGTTTTATGTGCCTTGGGATAATCTTTCAACCATTCAAGAGGCTCGGATACAAGTGCATCGTCAAGCTCTTTTGCGCCTTTGGGGAAGATAAAGTATTTATCGTTTTCATACATCAATTCATATGGAATATGAGCCTCTTCTAATGAATTACAAAGCACATTTTTGAAATCCTCACCTTTGAATTCATAATACTCATCATCTTTAAATGCATTGACAAAGAAAATATAATATGCAAGAAATTCCGTTAAGTTATGTTTCTTTTCTTTTATTATCCTTATGCTGTCACGAAATCGCTCACTGCTACAATAATCTCTTAAAAGTGTAGTGTCAATTCGTGATCCTGTACTTCTGCAAAAAGTAAAGTATTCACCTATGCTCATATGACCATCACTTTGTGCTGTAATGGTGTCAAATAAATTGAACAGAATTGCATAAAAGAATTCTTTTTTCTCTTCGTCATCAAATCCAATACCAAGTTTCTCTCTGTAATCCAACCAATCCATACTTATTTCTCCTCAAAAAATTCGCTGATTTTTTTATATGTCAACTGTATTCTGTCTGCATCAGGAAGGGTATCTTCCAGATAGAGATAATCAAAACGCTCATAACCGAAAGCAACGTTGTTCTGCTTTGAGAATTCTGTTTCCATAAACGCACGCTTATCAATGAATGCAGGGTCATTTTTATAGATTTCACCCTTTGTTTCAACAATGATAATCTTATGAATCCTGTCGTCTTTGCGTTTGATTATAAGGAAGTCGGGTGTATAAACACCAACATATCTCCATCTGCCGCCTTTTTGTTTATAACATTTAATCTTGAATTCGGTCATGGCTCTTTCGCCGTTATAATAAACTTCAAGACCCATTTTCTCAAGAATATCAAAAGAAAGAACTTCTTTCAGGAATTTCTGCTCAAAGCTGCTGTCGGTATGATACGGCAGATAGTGGAATGAACGGTCTTTGTTAATGTGTGACGTCTGCTTTGCACGGAGTGCTGCAGCCATTTCAGCATTGCCCGATTCTTCAAGCAGCTGAATTGCAGCTTCGGTTTTCGGATCAGCTTTCAACTCACCCTTATCGTCAAGAATTATTCTTTCAACCATATTGCTGTCAGGATAATAATCCTGTGGCTTGTCCGTAGATATTGTTGGCTTGAAGTTTGTGATATTCAGAAGATTGGCTTCTTCGGGAATGCATTCCTCACTTGTTTCAAAATCTTCAGTATCACAGAATGCTTTGCGAATGTTTGATTCAACCATATTACGATTGTATTTTGAACTGTAATAACGGGAGTTGTTTTTCTCATAAGTGATTTTCTCAAAAACAGCTTTAAGCTCCGTTTCGTATTCCATAAGCTCGCTCATTGAAATTGATCCGAAACCGCCTTTAACAATACCGTAAAGCCATGAATTGAATGTTGCAGGTTTAGTGCCACGTTCAGTATCATCAACAGTTGTAACTGTATTACTCTCATCCATAGAAAGGTCTGTTGTTCTGATTATGGTACCGCCAAGATATGCATTATCGGTTGACAAAGGAATGTTGGCTTTCGGGGTAGCCTTGTCAACAACAAGAGTTTCATATTTGATTTTTAGCTGATAAAAATCAACCTTGGGAAGTTTGAGATAATCAACACGGCTGTAGCGGTTAAGTGTTGTGGTTTTTGTTCCTCCACTTTCAAACTCTTCGAGTGAGATATGGTGTTGCTGCTGAAGCTGAGCATTGAGTTTTTCTGCATTAGAGTCATTGAGATAAATCAGCGCAGTTTCAGGCATACCTTTAACAACCTGACGCAAACAACGGCAGGAAGTCTGTAAAACCATATTTTTAGGGCAGTCACCCTCTTGTGAAAGTATAATACCGGTAAGGCTGCGACAGTCCCATCCCTCTTTGCCTATTTGAACAAGAAGGACTATTCTGATTTTTGAAATGGATTTATCAAGAATTTCAAACTGCATCTGACTGTCAGCGGGCATAGGATACTGCTTATTGCCCTTGTGGAATTTCAGAATTGTATCCGGACTTAAACCGTATTCTGCTACGATCCTTGAAACAATGGGGTAAACAACTTCTTCAAGTTTTTCAATTTTGCCGCAGTAAATACCGAGCTTTGCTGTAAGTCCGCCTTCATAAACGGTATCTTTGTATGTATCAAGGAATTCTCTTACACCATTTTCAATGATTTCAGATGTGTCTGCGTTTTCTGCAATTTTAACAACAGGTTTCTTCAAAAAATTGCCCACACCGTCAATAAGCGGATAATAATAAACAATATTAGTGATTTCTGCAGTTGCAACGGTAAGTTTATCAACTATATCAATCTTTTCCGCTTTCTCAAGATAAGGCGTTCCGGAGAAACCGATAACCGAATTAACTGTACCGTTTTCTGTCCATTTGTTGACAACAGCACGGAGCTTGATTTCATCGCTTACGGCATGATGTACTTCATCAATAAAAATCGAAAGAGAAGGCAGTTTTCCAATAAGGTTGCGCAGTTCGTTCGCCTGACGGTCTTTGTCATCATCGCTTTCCTCAAACCAACTGATTTGACCTTCTTTTTCTTGAATTCTATCAAGAATAACCTTCTCGGCATTTGTTACAGCAACCAGACCAAACAGTTCTGAAAGAGGCTGATGGTTTGCGATTTTCTGAACATTAGGATTCTTTGTTTTGTTGGATTTGTTTGCTGTTTTGCTTTGATCAAGAACCTCAAACGAAATCATTCTCTTGATTTCTGTTGCAGCAGGTTCAGGAAGAATCCAAGCAGGATTAAAATTCTGAATTGTTTTGAGGCTGGGAACAACAGAAGATTTAAGTCCTGAAGGTGCAAAAATGATGAAATTATGAGCAAATGCAGGATTGGTGGGCTCGTTGATAGCGAAATACAAATCAAGATATATAAACGCTGCCATCAAATATGTTTTACCTGCACCCATTGGCAAACTGAAAAGGTAATCCGAGTAAGAGACGCCATAAAAGGCATCCTTGAAGAATTTATCATAATCAATGCTTTCAGGATTACTTTTAATAGCCTTTTCAAGCTTTACAGAAACTTGGTCACCGTCATCATTTTTTAAACAAGCGTATTCAAACAACGCACACGCTGCAGGATTACCAAGAAGAAATGACCTTGCAGATTGCGATATTTCAATATCATCAAGATTGATAGTGTTAAACGCACCGTTTCTGAAAAGATGTTCAAGCGACTTGCAATCGCAGGCAATCTTCAAGAACAGATATGTCTTGATGGCATCAATCTGAGCATCTCTCATTTGACCTGTTTTTTCTATATAGTCAATCAAGGCGGTAACTGTACATTCGGTAGAGTTAAGCCACTGATTTCTTTTGTTTTCAATCATTTTATAGAACATAGTGTTTCTCCTGATTTGTAACTTTGATTATTGTGATTAACCTTATACTTCACATTACAAAGCTAAAATATCCTCATAAGTCACAAGCGTAACATTACCAAGCTCAGCTGCTTTGTCGATGCAGCCTTTGGTGAAGCCTATTTTGGCGAAGAGATAATAGTGCTTGTTGGGATGGTTGAAGAGTGTGCTTTTCTGAATAAGCAATTCGAGAACACCAAGGTCAACTTTTTCATTTGTCCATTTGCATTCAGCAAAGAGAGCGGTGTTTTTATCGGCTGTTCCGACAATATCTATTTCAACCTGCTGTCTTGTTTTGGCGTTAGTTCCCCACCATCTTCCGATGTCAGTGAAATCAACTGCGGATTTTCCGCTCAGAAGAAGATTCCAGAGATGTTGTTTGCATATTTCTTCGAAAACTGCTCCCATATAGTCCGAAAGATGCGGAGCAATTCGGTTGTAGGCAATCTCAACAGCACCACGGGCGATTACAGATGCGTTTTCAGGAACAAATCTGAACCAGAAGCGGAACATATTATCCTCAATGGAATAGATGGTTTTCTTCGCCGTGCTTTCACCAAAAGGTGTTTCCTTTTTAACGATTCCGAGAGCAACAAGGTTCTTAATATATATCGAGCAAGTGCTTGTGTCTTCACCGACCTTAGTGCAAATTTCCGAGAGCTTTGAAGCTCCCGTTGCAATTGCGGCTATTATTGCGTTATAAATCGCAGGCTCACGGACTTCCTGCTTGAGAAGGTTGTTCGGCTCTTCATATATGGAAGAAACGGGATTGAGATAAATGT
>JBGVNA010000198.1:0-2189 GCA_045125175.1 Acutalibacteraceae bacterium | reverse complement strand
TGCAAAATAAATATATTCAAAAATGCAGAGTTTTTTCTTTTTAGAATCACAGTGTTCCTTTCGGCTGACAATTCCGTTTTTGCTAAAAACTATTATTTCGCCGGGTTCAACATCACGGATAAATTCCGCACCCACAGCCTTTAACGCACAGCTTTCAGATGCTATAACATACATTCCGTCTTGTGTTTTGCCGTAGCAAAGTGGTCTGAAGCCGTAAGGGTCTCGGGCACAAATAAGCTTTTGCGGCGACATCAGAACAAGCGAATAGGCTCCTTCAAGAATATTCATTGCCGAGCTTAAAGCATCTTCTATCGAGGGCAGTTTCAGGCGCTCTCTTGTTACGATATATGCAATGGTTTCGGTATCACTTGTTGTGTGAAAAATAGCTCCGGATAATTCGAGTTCATTGCGGAGTTTTGCGGCATTGCTCAGATTTCCGTTATGAGCAAGTGCCATTCTGCCTTTCTGATGATTAACTTCAATGGGCTGACAGTTGGTGCGGTTTGTACCGCCCGTTGTGCCGTATCGGACATGCCCCACAGCCATTGTGCCTTTCGGAAATCTTGACAGAACTTCGGAATGAAAAACCTCGCTGACAAGTCCCAAATCCTTGTGAGAACTGAAAAGTCCGTCATCATTAACAACTATTCCGCAGCTTTCCTGTCCTCTGTGCTGCAGGGCATATAAGCCGTAATATACAACACCCGCTACATCGGCAGGCTCGGCTGAAATCACGCCGAAAACTCCGCATTCTTCATGTATGCTCATTCTTTTCCTCCGTTTGAACGCTTAAGTGCCGCACCTACAAATCCCTTGAACAGCGGATGAGGCTTGTTGGGTCTGCTTTTGAATTCGGGATGATACTGAACACCTACATAGAACGGTCTTTCTGTCAGCTCAACGGTTTCAACAAGTCTTTCATCAGGAGAAAGTCCGCTTAAAGTAAGTCCGTGTTGTGTAAGCAAATCACGGTAATGGTTGTTGAATTCGTAGCGGTGTCTGTGGCGTTCGCTGATATGATTTGTTTCATAGCAACGCTCCATTGTTGTGTCGGGTTTTATTTTGCAAGGGTAAGCGCCCAAACGAAGCGTACCGCCCTTGTCAATATCATCACTCTGACCGGGCATAAAGTTGATTACTTTGTGCTTGCAAAGTTCGTCAAACTCACCCGAATCAGCATCTGAAATACCGCATACATTCCGTGCGTATTCGATAACGGCGATTTGCATACCCAAACAAATTCCGAAATAAGGAAGGTGGTTTTCTCTTGCGTATTTTGCTGCAAGAATCATGCCTTCGATACCACGGCTTCCGAAACCGCCGGGAACAATAATACCGTCGAGCTCTGAAAGAAATTCCGAACAATTTTCAGCGGTCAGCTTTTCGGAATCAATCCAACTGATTTTTATATGGGTGTTATGGTAATATCCTGCGTGCTGAAGAGCTTCCGCAACCGAAAGATATGCATCGTGAAGTTCAACATATTTGCCGACAAGACCAATGTTTACGGTATAAGGTATCGCCTTGATGCGCTCCACCATCTGCGTCCATTCCGCAAGGTCAGGCTCGGGAGCATTTATGCCGAGCTCACGGCAGACAACGGATGAAAAATCAGATTTTTCGAGCATTAAAGGGGCTTCGTAAAGGTTTGGGAGAGTGATGTTTTCAATAACACAATCGGGTTTGACATTACAAAAAAGAGATATCTTTTTAAATATGGATTCTTCCAACGGCTCATCACAGCGAAGTACAACAATGTTCGGGTTGATGCCCATGCCTTGAAGCTCCTTAACGGAATGCTGCGTCGGCTTTGATTTGTGTTCATCGGAACCGCGAAGAAACGGAACAAGGGTCACATGGATAAAAAGGCTGTTTTCTCTGCCGACCTCAAGCGAAATCTGACGTACCGCTTCAATAAAAGGCTGTGATTCAATATCGCCGATTGTTCCGCCGATTTCAGTAATAACCACGTCTGCATTTGTTTTCTTACCTACGCTGTAAACAAATTCTTTGATTTCATTTGTAATATGCGGAATGACCTGCACCGTGGAGCCGAGATATTCGCCACGGCGTTCCTTATTAAGCACATTCCAGTAGACCTTACCTGTGGTGAGGTTGGAATATTTGTTGAGGTCTTCATCAATAAAGCGTTCGTAATGTCCAAGGTCAAGGTCGGTTTCGGCACCATC
>JBGVNA010000197.1:0-6786 GCA_045125175.1 Acutalibacteraceae bacterium | reverse complement strand
TTTTAAAAAACTCTTTATAAATGAAACGGCGGCGCTTTCCTTAACGGAAAGCGCCGCAAAGAACTGTTTAATTTAAATATTAATACATTCCGCCGCCCTGCGCTGCCATTGCTGCTGCCTGAGCTGCATCTGCTGCGGGGTCGGGTTTATCGGTAACAAGGCTTTCGGTTGTAAGCACCATTGAAGCAACCGATGATGCATTCTGAAGAGCTGAGCGTGTTACCTTTGTGGGGTCAAGAATACCTGCTGAAGCCATGTCGCAATAAACATCCTTTGCAAAATCATAGCCGTAGCCAACCTTACCGCTCTCATGGATAGCATTGATAATAATTGAGCCTTCAAGCCCTGCGTTTGCGGCAATCTGACGAACGGGCTCTTCAAGTGCCTTAAGAACAATCTTGATACCTGTTTTTTCATCTGCATCGTCTGTTGTTTCAAGCAAAGCCTTAACGCTGCCGACTGCATTGAGAAGTGCAACGCCGCCGCCTGCAACGCAGCCTTCCTCAACAGCTGCCTTTGTTGCTGCAAGAGCATCTTCAATACGGAGCTTCTTTTCTTTCATTTCTGTTTCTGTTGCTGCGCCAACCTTGATAACAGCTACACCGCCCGAAAGCTTTGCAAGTCTTTCCTGAAGCTTCTCTCTGTCGAAATCGGATGTTGTGTTTTCAATCTGAAGCTTGATCTGAGCAATTCTTGATGCGATTTCATCCTTTGAGCCAACGCCGTCAACGATGATTGTGTTTTCCTTTGAAACCTTAACCTGACGTGCTCTGCCGAGCTGTGCAAGCTGAGTATCCTTAAGCTCAAGGCCGAGGTCTGATGTAATAACCTCACCGCCTGTGAGAATTGCAATATCCTGAAGCATTTCCTTTCTTCTGTCGCCAAAGCCGGGAGCCTTAACACATACGCATGTGAATACACCGCGGAGCTTGTTGACAAGAATTGTTGAAAGAGCTTCGCCCTCAACATCTTCAGCAATGATAATAAGCTTGCCACCTGCGTGCATAATCTGCTCAAGAAGAGGAAGAAGGTCCTGGATGCTTGAGATTTTCTTGTCTGTGATAAGAATGAGAGCATCGTCAATAACTGCTTCCATCTTATCTGTATCTGTTACCATATAGGGTGAGATGTAGCCTCTGTCAAACTGCATACCCTCAACAACTTCTGATTCGGTAACTGCAATCTTGGATTCCTCAACGGTGATAACGCCGTCTGCGGTAACCTTTTCCATAGCATCTGCAATAAACTTGCCTACTTCTTCATCCGCTGCGGAGATAGTAGCAATTCTTGCAATATCGTCTGAGCTTGATACGGGCTTTGAGTTATTCTTAACTGCTTCAACAGCAGCCTCAACAGCCTTTGCCATGCCCTTCTTGACTACCATGGGGTTTGCGCCTGCGGTAACATTCTTCATACCTTCTCTGATAAGAGCCTGAGCAAGAAGTGTTGCGGTTGTTGTGCCGTCACCTGCAACGTCATTTGTTTTTGTTGAAACTTCCTTAACAAGCTGTGCGCCCATATTTTCAAACGGATCTTCAAGCTCGATTTCTTTTGCGATTGTTACGCCGTCGTTTGTGATGAGGGGTGCGCCGTACTTCTTATCAAGAACAACGTTTCTGCCCTTGGGGCCAAGTGTGATTTTAACTGTGTTTGCAAGCTTATCAACGCCTGCCTGAAGAGCCTTGCGGGCTTCTTCACCGTAAATAATCTGCTTTGCCATTGTTATTTCCTCCTATAAATCATTCTACAATTGCAAGAATATCGCTCTGCTTAACAATTGTGTATTCTTCTTTGTTGAGCTTAACTTCTGTGCCTGAGTATTTGCTTGTAATTACCTTGTCGCCAACCTTAACATACATTTCAACCTCTTTGCCGTCAACCATTCCGCCGGGGCCGACTGCAACAACCTCTGCAATTTGAGGCTTCTCCTGTGCAGATGCAGCAAGGATGATTCCGCTGCTTGTGGTTTCCTCAACCTCAACAAGCTTAACAACTACTCTGTCTGCAAGCGGTTTAATATTCATATTTATTACCTCCAAAAATTAATTGTCTTTTTTAGCACTCTTCAAGCTGGAGTGCTAATTTGTATTTTAGACCTTTCTTCAGGAAAAATCAACCCCTTTTTCCAAAGTTTACAAAGCGTACACAAATTATTTCATTTTATTTACAATATTGTAACGTTTGTTGACTTTGAAAAAGGTTGTTGTTATAATACATATTATAAAATACGAATAAGGTATTACTATGAACATATTAGTCACTTTAGATTCAAATTATGTATATCCGTTATGCGTAATGTTCCGTTCAATTGCAAAAACAAACCCGGACGGGCATTTTGACATTTACGTCGCCTACTCCTCGCTGACCGGGGAGGATTTTGCACGCATGGAAACAGCCCTTGCAGGTATTGATGCGAAAATTCATAAAATTCCTGTTGATAACGATATGTTTTCAGGAGCGCCGGTGCTTGACAGACTCAGCAAAGAAACCTATTACCGTCTGCTTATAGGCGACATACTTCCCGAAGATGTTCATAAAATATTATATCTTGACCCTGATATTGTTATTAACAAAAATCTCAATGAATTTTATAATATTGACCTTGACAGCAAGGTTGTTGCCGGCGGAGCACACATGTTCGGATTTTTTGAAAAAATCAACCTTACCCGCCTTGGCATGAAAAAAACAAGCCGTTATATCAATGCAGGCGTGCTTTTGATAAATCTGGACGAATGGCGCAAAACCGTTACCTTGCAGCAGATTTTTGATTTTATTTCAGCCAACATAAAAAAATTGCTTCTTGCTGACCAGGATGTTATAAACGTATTGTTTGAGGATTACACTCTGCACATAGATGAGCGCATTTATAATCTTGACGAAAAGACATTTTCAACATATTCAAGATTCGGCGGCAAAAAACGTATTGACCTTGACTGGGTAAGGAAAAACACTGCGGTTATTCACTTCAACGGCAAGCATAAGCCGTGGCGTGAAAAGAATTACCGCGGAAAGCTCGGTGAATTTTTTGAAAAAAACAAAGATTTTTGAAAATAAATTACGGCTCCTGCAAATCGTGGGGGCTGTTTTGGTGTGTGTACTGCTTTTAGGCGTATTTTTATATTGCTACATCACCTACGGCGACCGCATTGCAGAAATTTTCAGCGATGCAAAGCATCTTGAAGTATTTCTTTCACAATTTCAGGGCTATGACAAATGGGTATTTGTTGCAATTCGTGCATTCCAGACAGTTATCAAAATCATCCCTGCCGAGCCTCTTGAAATCGGCTCGGGCTATCTCTACGGCACTTGGGGCGGCATGCTTCTCTGCATGCTCGGCACGATGCTCGGCTCGCTTGTAATTATTGCTCTTTCAAGAGTTTTCGGAAGGAAACTTGTCAACGTGTTTATTCCCGTTGAAAAAATCGATTCACTCAGTTTCTTGAAAAACAGAAGCAAGGTTTATTGGTCGCTTTTCTTTATTTATCTTATTCCCGGCACACCGAAGGATATTCTGACATATGCAGCAAGCATAACCAGCCTGAACATGAAAAAGTTTTTGCTTGTAACGGGTATCGCAAGAATCCCGTCAATTCTGACCTCAACATGGTGCGGAGAGCAGCTTATAAACAAAAACTATGCTATGGCGGCAATTATTTTTGTTGCAACACTGCTTCTGAGCGTTATCTGCTCCGCAATTTACAAAAAAATCTCCTCAACCCATGAAAAAAACTCCCCTGCCGAAGAAAACAATGACAGAGAGGATGCTGATGCATGAAACATTCTGCACTGACTCCAACAAGGGATAAGCTTTATTACTTCTCTCCTGCAGCTTTTTTGCTGGCAGGTCTTATGCCCGAATATGTTGCGCCTTTTTTTACGGTTGCAGGTTTTGCGTATGTTTTTAAAAGAAGAATTGCAGAAAAAACCAAACCCCGCCTCGGAGATTTGGGAATCTGTATAATTGCATATATCTCATGGATGTTTGCAGGAATGTTTTATTCTTCGTCATTCATATCGGCAATTGCAAGCATAGGCTTATGGCTGCTGATGTTTTCGGGCTATTATTTTTTCACCGAAACAGTTGACAGTGCCGAAAGAGTTGAAACCGTTATGTATTGCGGAAGCCTTTCGGCAGGAATAGCGGGAGCAATCGGCATAGGTCAGATGTTTCTTTATCATTTCGGCAACCTTATCGGCAGTGATATAAGAAACGCTTTCAATCCCTTCTGGCGTTTTCTGAATACGCTTATTGAAAAGCTTGTTGTTTTTCTGCCTGAATTCACAACATCAAAAATGGGTTCAACAACATTTCACTCATTTGACACAAGAGCTTGCAGCACTTTCACAAATCCCCTGTTCTTCGCTGCAATTGAAGTTGTGCTGCTGCCTTTTGCGGCATACATGTTCCTTTGCGCCCCAACGTTCAAAAAACGTTTAATCGGCTTTTTCTGCTTCCTGCTTTCCGTTGGCGGAATTGCCTGCTCATATTCAAGAGGACCTTACATATTCGCCGTTATGGTTTGCGGAATTCTCCTGCTTTATGGCGGCAAAAAATGCCTTAAGCTTATATCTGTCGGTGTAGCTGCTTTGGGTGCGGTTATGATTTTTGCAAGCGGCACTGTTAAACGCCTGTTTACATTGCTGAGCGGTAACGATGTTTCGGTAAACACCCGAAAAACACTTTGGAGCGGAATTTTCGATATGATTGTCGATAAGCCGATATTGGGCTACGGCACAGGATTTGATAATGTACGCCAGATGCTTCATAACGTTTATAACGTTAAACAGCCTCACGCCCACAACATTTTTCTTGAAGCATGGGCTGAAAACGGAATTATAGGCGTAATTCTTCTTGCAGCTGTTTTTATCGTATTCTTTATAAATATTGTCCGTCTTTTCAGAAAAGGCGGCAAGGTCAGAGAATATGCCGTCACACTTTTTGCATCGACAGCCGGCTTTGTGCTCTGTGGAATGACAGACTGCTTGTTCTACGGCCTCAAGCCCCTGCAATATCTCATGATGGTGCTCGGATTATCACAGGCAGTGTTTGCACTTTTTCTTAACAAGAAACACGGAGGAAATCAATGAACGTTTTATCAATAGGCAACAGCTTTTCGACCAATGCCCATAAATTTTTGCCGCACATGGCAAAGGCGGACGGCGAAGAATTGCTGCTCTGTAATCTTTTTATAGGCGGCTGCTCCCTTGAACAGCACTGGAAAAACTGGCGTGAAGAAAAAACATCTTATGAATATGAAATTTATTTACCGTTCGAAACAGAAATGACCCGTGCAAATGATGTTGCTCTGCACGAAGCAGTTGAAGATGAAGAATGGGATGTTATAACGCTTCAGCAATGCAGCCATTTCAGCGGAATTTCCGAAAGCTATTCTCCTTATCTTTCGGAACTGGCAGAGTACTGCAGAATGGTTCAGCCAAAAGCAAAAATCATGCTGCATCAGACATGGGCATATCAGAGTGGCTGTCAGCATCCGGGCTTTGCATACTATGGCAACAGCCAGCAGGAAATGTACCGTGCGCTGACCGAAGCATATGTAAATGCAGCGATGGAAGCGGATATTGATTTGATTATCCCCAGCGGCAGAGCATGGCAGACCGCAAGAAACACCATCGGCGACAAGCTGACCGAAGACGGTTATCACGGCAACGATTTGGGTTGTTATCTCGCAGCAGCTTGCTTTTATGAAAAGATTTTCGGCAGAAGTATTTACGGAAATGATTTTCTGCTGCCCGATGTACCTGAAAACATTACCGAAATTCTTAAGCTATGCGCTCACACAGCGGTTGAAAACGGAATAATGAGAAAACAATAAAATTTGACCGAGTTAAAGGCTTAGCCTATTAACTCGGTTTTTTGTTGCAAAAAAGGAGCAACCCGAAGGTTGCTCCCAAAAAAGATTTTTTAATTATTCGTTGATTTCGATAACAACGCCTGAACCAACAGTTCTGCCGCCTTCACGGATAGCGAAACGGAGACCCTTTTCAATAGCGATAGGAGTGATGAGCTCAACATCCATATCAACGTTGTCACCGGGCATGCACATTTCTGTGCCTGCGGGAAGGCTGATTACGCCTGTAACGTCAGTTGTTCTGAAGTAGAACTGAGGACGGTAGTTGTTGAAGAAGGGAGTATGACGGCCGCCTTCTTCCTTAGTAAGAACGTAAACCTGACCCTTGAACTTTGTGTGGGGGTTGATTGAACCGGGCTTGCAAAGAACCTGGCCTCTTTCGATTTCAGTTCTCTGAACACCACGGAGAAGAGCACCGATGTTGTCGCCTGCCTCTGCATAGTCGAGGATCTTGCGGAACATTTCGATACCTGTAACAACAGTCTTTCTCTTTTCGTCTGTAAGACCAACGATTTCAACTTCTTCTGAAGTCTTGAGCTGACCTCTTTCAACTCTACCAGTAGCAACTGTACCACGGCCTGTGATTGTGAAAACGTCTTCAACAGGCATGATGAACGGAAGGTCAGCCTTACGATCCGGTGTCGGGATGTAAGAGTCAACTGCATCCATGAGCTCCCAGATAGGTGCAAGCTCAGGAGCTGATGTGTCTCCACCAGCATACTCAAGAGCCTTAAGAGCTGAACCCTTGATGATCGGTGTGTCGTCACCCGGGAATTCATACTCGCTAAGTGTTTCACGGATTTCCATTTCAACGAGTTCAAGAAGTTCTTCGTCGTCAACCTGGTCAACTTTGTTCATGAAAACGATGATGTAAGGAACGCCAACCTGACGAGCAAGAAGAAGGTGTTCTTTTGTC
>JBGVNA010000196.1:0-2265 GCA_045125175.1 Acutalibacteraceae bacterium | reverse complement strand
CGAGGACCAATTCATGTGTGCCTATGCGGCAGGCGGCAAGAGGGATAATCCGAGAGATTTCAGAACTTCGGTTATTGAAATTTCGGGATTTGAAACACAGCCGAGCGTAAACGCAGACGGCTCAAACGGCGCAAAAGGCAGAGCTGAGTGGAATTCCGAAACCAAAACGCTCACTCTCACGGTTATTTCAAACGGTGAAACGAGAATTACAATTGAATAATATTTAAAGGCAGGGAAAATTCCCTGCCTTTTTAATTTATCTCTTGCCAAATCAGACCGATGCTGTTAAAATAGTTTGCATCGGTAAAACTGAAGAAAGAAGGCTAAATCATGATGTACGGTTTGATTATTGCGGCTGACCTTTTGTTTGCGCTGCAATTTTTGTTTAACCAGAATTTCAGGAAAAATAACGGCGACGGAATTGATTCCTCCGTTACTTTTTCAATGTATACCAACGCAATAAGCTTTTTTATTTTGTTTGCTCTCAACGGCTTCAAGCTCAGCGCAACCTGGTTTTCGGTGCTGATTGCTGTTTTCTACTCCGTTGTGCTGCTTGGCTACAGCTATTCGGGCCTCAAGTCCTTTGCAACGGCAAACCTTTCGGTTTATTCTATTTTCGCAATGCTCGGCGGCATGCTTCTGCCCTCCGCATACGGCATAATTTTCTGCAACGAAGATTTTTCGGTTTCAAAAGCAATTTGCTTTGTCCTGATTATAATTTCAACCGCCCTGAGCTTTGAAAAGGGCGAGAAAAAAAGCGGCAATCTTAAATATTACATAGCCGTTTTTGTTCTCAACGGTCTTGTCGGCGTGCTTTCAAAAATTCATCAGTCAAACACAGAGCTTTGCGTTGACAGCGGCAGCTTCATGGCAACGGTCAACCTTTGGGTTTTTGCTTTGTGCCTTGTTTTTCAGCTTTCAAAAAACAAAAAAATCACTGTTCTGCCTCTCAAGGAGGTCGGCAACCTTGCATGCTATGCAGCATGCAGCGGCATAGGCAACCTGCTTTGTCTTATCGCTCTGACTTCTCTCCCCGCTTCGGTTCAGTACCCGATTATAACGGGCGGCGTTATGGTTTTCTCAACCGTTATCAGCATTATCAAAAAAGAAAAGCCCTCGGCAAAAACGCTGATTGCAACGGCGGTTGCCTTTGTTTCAACAGTTTTGATTATGTTTTAATTAAGGAGAAGATAAAATGATTATCAGAATTCTGCGCTATATCGTAAGATTTATTCCTCTCGTGCTCTCAACAGTTATCACCTTTTGCTCCGTCTTCCCTGCAAGCACGGAAAGGCTTGAAAAAGACATCGATGAGCAGATTCAGCGAATTGCCGCTCTTGAGCAGGCTTATTCAAACGGAGAGGTTGAGCCTGTTGATGAAGCATCATTTTTTGCGGGTAACCTTGAAGCGGAGTTTGAGGCGGGAATTAAATTTAACGAAATGAGCTTTCTTGCAACTCACAACAGCTATCAGACCTCTGCCATCGACGAAACAAAGAAAATTTACCGCAATCTTTCCGAGCTGACTTTCGACGCAATCAGCTCAAAAACAGGCGATTTCTGGAGCGAAACTCTCACTCAGCAGCTCAACTGCGGACTCCGCAGCTTTGAAATGGATATTGAAACCTTTGACCGTGACGGCGAAATCTCTTTCACCTGCATGCACAGCCCCTATATTGAAATGGCAACCTCCTGCTATGATTTCTCGCTTGCGCTCAAAGAAATTGCCTTATGGTCGGATAACAACCCGAACCATCTGCCCGTAACAATAATTATTGAGGTCAAAAGCCTTTTTATCCCCCTTGAGGATATGAAATTCTTTAACATTGATTATGCTCATGTTCTGGACGGGGTTCTGAGGGAATCTTTAGGCGAAAAGCTTTTTACCCCCGCAGATATGCTCCGTGATTATTCCTCATTCGGCGAAATGCGCGCGGCAGACGATTGGTGCAAGGTCAAGGACATGCTCGGAAAAGTGGTTGTTCTTCTTCACGAAGGCAACATAACGGAAGAATATATCGAGATTGACCCGTCAATCAGAACTCAGGCTATGTTCCCAATGCTCCGCTATGAGGATATTGACCGTGACTGCGCCTCATTCATTCTCTGCAACGACCCCGAAGAGCTTCTCGAAGTTGAAGAGGAAGTTATTGCAGAAAACAAAATAATGGTCAGAACCCGTACGGATAAGTTCACCGACGTAACACAAGAACGCCGTGAACAGGCTCTTGCAAGCGGGGCACACATTGTTTCAACCGATTACCC
>JBGVNA010000195.1:0-5313 GCA_045125175.1 Acutalibacteraceae bacterium | reverse complement strand
TGAGATTTAGAAAGAGTGTAAAAATTGCACCGGGTGTTAAGCTCAACCTTGGCAAAAAGTCTGCCGGACTTTCATTCGGAACAAAAGGCATGCGCTACTCTGTTAATTCAAATGGCAGAAAAACAAAAAGCGTAGGCATTCCAGGAACCGGTATTTCTTATGTTTCCACCGAAGGTGGAAGCAGTTCAGAAAGCACATCAAGCAAATCAGCTAAAAATTCAAAAATCAGCGGCAGTTCAAAAACCGGATGTATGCCTCTTGCTATTCTCGTTGTTATAATTCTCTTTATAATTGGCGGTATAGGCTCCTGCGCAGGCGGCGATAATGAAGAAACTACAATTAAATCGTCAACTGGTATTGAAGAAATTGAATTCTCTGATAATGACCCACTTGAATTATATGTGGGCGAAACAGACCGCGGTCACGTTAATGTTGACTATGATAACGAATTCAATGAAGATGATATTGTTTTTGTTTCCTCAGATGAAAATGTTGTTACTATCTCGTTTGACTATAAAGGTTATTCTTCTGTTCACTATGATGTTGAAGCTGTTGGAGTCGGAACAGCAACAATTCACGCTGAAACTTCTGATGGAATTGTTAAGAGCGAAGAAATCACAGTCACTGTTTCAGAAAATAAGGTTGTTAGTATTGAATTCCCCGATAATGCATCGCTTGAGTTTGAAGTGGGTGCAACTGATAACGGATATGTAAATATTGACTATGAGGGCGAATTCTCTGAAGATGATATTGTTTTTGTTTCCTCGGATGATTCGGTTGTTGCTATTTCATTTGACATTAAAGGATATTCCAAAGTTTATTATGATCTTGAAGCTATCGGCGCAGGAACAGCAACAATCTTTGCTCAGACCGCTGATGGTTCTGTAAAGAGCGAAGAAATAACTATAACCATTACAGAATATGAAGAAGATACAACAGTAAAAAAAGGCAATGCAACCGAAGCTAAATCAGCCAACATAAAAGAAACGGAAACCCCGAAGGTTACTTCAACCGCAAAAGAGTATGTATTGAACACCAATACAATGAAAATACATGAAAGTTATTGTTCTTCAGTAAAAGATATTGACCCCGGAAACTACGCAGAGACTTCTGACTATGACAAAGCTATCTCACAAGGATATGTTCCTTGTAAAAGATGTAACCCCTAAAAAATAAAAAGGCCCCTCAGTGTTGGCGCACTGAAGAGCAGGAACGCAAACCCCACCTCACCACAAGGACAGGATTGCTATATTATTATAGCATCCTGTCTGGGAAAATGCAACCATTTTCAGAAAGGATGTTATTTTTTATGGCAAAAAAAGCAAAAAGAGCCGACGGCAGATATGCCGTTCAAGTCTATCTCGGAAAAGACGAATGCGGAAAACGAATTATAAAAACCGTTTACGGTAAAACTCAAAAAGAGGCTAACGAGAAGGCCGAGGAGCTGAAGGCTCAGCTCGGCAAGGGTCTTGATATAAGCTCCAAAAGCAAAACCTTTAAGGATTGGGCAAAGCTTTTTCTTTCAACACAGAAAAACTCACTCTCCGAATCTGAATATGAAACCAAAGAAAAACGAATAGAGTTTTTCTTTTCATATTTCGGGAACTCCCCTATCGAAGCCGTAAGGCCATTTCAAATAGAATCAGCATTGACTGCTCTTGCAAAGGAAAATCCTTCTACAGGAAAACCATCAGCAAAAAAGACACTTGCTGCATATAAACAATGCTGCGGTCAGGTTTTTAAGTTTGCAATAAAAAACAGAATTATGGAATACAACCCTGTTGACTACTCTGAGATGCCGAAGAATGCGCCAAAATCCGAACGCAGAGCGTTAAACGAAACAGAACGTAAATGGATAATGGAGCTTGATTCAACCAAGCAGAGAGCCAAAAGGGCAGCAATGATAGCTATGTTCTGCGGCCTGCGCCGTGGTGAAATGACTGCTCTGACCTGGAATGATATAGATTTTGAAAAAAAGACTATCACTGTAAATAAGAGCTACGATTTCAAAAATAATACGCTTAAGCTCCCTAAGACAGATGCAGGTATCCGCACAGTTCCGATGCCCGATGCTCTTATTGATTTTCTGAAAAATGAGAAAAAAGATGGAATCAACGTTATTGTTACGAAGTCAGGAAAATTAATGACAGAATCAGCATGGAAACGCATGATAGAAAGCGTTCTTGTTGACCTTGAAATTGCACACGGCACAGCTTCCGGCAAGGAAAAGAAGAAAAAGAAGTGTGAGCCTAAGCCTACAGTGTTCACTCTTCAGCCTTTTGGATGGCACGATTTGCGCCACACTTACGCTACTCTGTTGTTTGAAGCGGGGGTCGATGTTCTCACAGCTCAATATCTTCTCGGTCACGCTTCTCCACAAACAACAATGGAAATATATACGCATCTTTCAGATGCACAAAAAACACGCTCAATTTTAAAGCTCAATGACTTTTTATCTAAAAAAGATGAATTCAAGTCAAATTCAAGTCAGACAGGATGATTTTCTCCTTATTTATAGCGGTTTCCAAGCATTTCGCTACTTCTCTCCAAAACCGCGTGCCGAGGGTTCAAGTCCTTCTGCCCCTGCCACGAATAAGTCCTGAAACCGTTGATATATAAGGGTTTCGGGATTTCTCTTTTCGAAAAATAATTTTTTCTAACACTTTTGACCCTTTTTTCTAACATTTTTCTAACACTTTTTCAGGCTTTGTTTTTTTATCGGCACAACTTTTGTGCTGATTTTTGTTTTTTTCAAGCCTTTTTCCGACCCTTTTACGGGGTCTTTTTTTGTTTCTGAAAGGGTCTTTTCTTCAGACACTTTTTCTAACACTTTGTCCTCATTTTTCTCTTGTTCCGAATTAAGTTTATCAAGAGTGTCTGCAATGCTGATTTTTGAACTCTTATCAACGTGAGCATAGAAATTAAGTGTTGTTGATGCACTTCCGTGACCGAGCCATTCCTGAACCTGAACAACCGAAAATCCGAGATTGAGAAGATTGCTCGCAACGCTGTGGCGTAAATCGTGCAGTCTTATCTGCGGTAGTGTACTGTTCTGAATGACCGAGTGAAAAGTGCGTGTCAGATAATTCGGTGCAATTACTTCTCCGTTACCCCATGTGCAGACATAATCATTATATATGTAATAATTGCCCATAAGCAGTTTGCGTTCATCCTGAAGCTTCTTCTGTTCTTTCAGAAGGTCATAAGCCGTATTATTTAACGGCAGAGTTCTGTAACTGCTTTCTGTCTTGGGATGGTCGGTGTAATTGCCGCCCGTGTGCTGCTGGAGTGTTTCGCTTATTGTTATTGTGCGGTTGATGAAATCGACGTTCTTCCATTTAAGACCCAGCACCTCACTTCTGCGGAAACCGTAAATTGCACAAAGTCTGACAGGCAATTCAACGGGACTTCCTTTGAACAGAGAAATAAGTTCGTCAAGCTGTTCGTGGTTGAGAAATTCAGCTTTGTATTTCTCTTTCTTCGGCAATCTTGCAGAGCTTGCGGGATTGAGCGGAATATATCCTTTTCTGACCGCATCGGCAAGTGCCTTGCTTATGTTCTGATGGTGGTGCCTTATTGTTGTTGCGGAAAGTGCCGCACCGTTTTCGAGGTTGCTTTCGGGTTTGAGAAGCGAGAAATAGTAATCCTCAAGGTCGATAGGCTTGATTGACTGAAGCTGAATCTTCGTGTTCCTGAAATACGGAATAATGTGATTCGTCATATTACCCTTATAGGAACGAAAGGTGTTCGGTCTGACTTCCTTTTCAATCTCTGTCAGCCATATTTCAAAGTATTCCGCAACCGAAATACCGTAATAAACGCCGTTATGGTAGTTCCATTTTTCAAGCTCCTGATTCAGGAATTGCTCGGCGTTTTTCTTGTTGCCTCTGACGGGCAGACCCGTGCTGACCCATTTCTGTTTTCTTTTGCCGGTTTCATCTCTGAGATTGACAACGGCATAATACTTGCCGTCTTTGATTTGCAGATTGCCTGTTACCATTGAAACTCCTTTCTGATTGGAAAACAGTCAATCATTCCGTAATTAAAATTATACATAATATTTTACTGTTTACAAGAGTTTAAGACGCTGTTTCGAGAAAATTTATAACGCTTGTTTTCGGAATGATATATCGTTTGCCGATTCTAATAGTTTTGATTTTGCCTTCCTTGACTATGTCATAGGCGGCATTTCTGCCGATGTGAAGCATATCCTGAAGTTCTTCAATGCTCACGACATCGGGGTAATCTCTGAAAGTATTGTTCATTTGTTTCTCCTTAAGATAAATTTTGATAATATGCAAATTCCGCCGAAACAGAGTTTGCCATGGTTGTCGGTGCATTGAACAAAGCTGAAATCAGATATGCTTTTATGTTTTTTATTTTTGTTTCACTGCTTTCAATACAACCGACAATATATTCAATGTGTTCTGCAGTAAGTTTTCTGAATCGTGAAATAACAACTTCTCTCGGAAAATCACTTCCGCCGATTCTGACGGTGGAGCTTGTCCCGGAAATAACATCTGCCATAATGAGAATTATTTCTCTGACTATTTCCGGATCTGCGTTTATGCAATCATATTCAATCTGTTCTTCGATGCTTTCTATCAACCGTTCATACTCGATAGATGGATGGAGGTAACTGATGTTATTGTAACTGTTGTTATTATAGATTCCTTCCGATATTGAGAACTTTTGATTTCCGTTTTCGGGAACTTCTGAATTCTCATTATCGGATTTCTTATGTACTGTTTTGAGAATTCTCAAAACGGATGGTAAAACAATGATTTTAATCGGTTTTCCGCAACCTTTTCTTTGCTTGAAAATAAGTCCATGATATTCAAGTTCGTTGACAAGTCTTACCGCTTTTCCGTGACTACAGCCAATTTTTAAGCAGATTTCCTGAATGGTGTAGTACACAAACAGATTACCGTTCTTATCCGTAAATCTGTCCGCATTTATCTGCGATACTCCCATCCTGTCAAGAATAAGAGAAAATAATAGTTTGGCTTCTGCAGATAATCCTGAAAAATTCGGATCGTCAATCAATGCTCTCGGCAATTTAATAAACGGGAAATTGTTGCTTGAATTATCGTTCAATTTATCACCCCGCTTTTCTTCCGAGACCGACGTTTTTTGCGTGTTCTTTTGCCTTCTTTTTCTGTTCATCCGTTCTCGGAGGGAGCAGTCTGATTGATATGCAGTTTTTCGGAACTTTGTATAATTCGCCTCCGTATTGGTCTGTATGCTCGTGAATCAAAATGCCGGCATATTTGTCATCATACTCCTTAAAACGCCTTTTAAACGGCTTTGAGT
>JBGVNA010000194.1:0-3668 GCA_045125175.1 Acutalibacteraceae bacterium | reverse complement strand
AGTTGTTTTTGCGGTTGAATTTTTTGATAAAATCGCAAAAATTGATGACCCCGTCGGAGCGGTTTCCGTGCACTGTGTTTGCGGTGCACTCGGAACAATTCTTACCGGATTTTTCGCAACCGGTGTTTCAACCGAAAAAGGCTTGTTTTATGGCGGCGGTCTTCATTTTCTCGGAGTTCAGTCTTTAGGCGTGGCTTCGGTTGCAGTTTACGTTGCGGTTGTGATTACCGTTGTTTTTCTTGCTATCAAGCATACGATAGGACTTCGTGCAGAGCCTGAAGACGAGCTTGCAGGTCTTGATGTTTCGGAACATGGTTTACTCACCGCTTATGCCGGCTTTGCAATGCTTCCTGACACGACGGTTGCTGATGAAGATAAGCCGATTGAGGTTACAGGCGATGTCCCCGTTGCAGAGGCGATACCCGTAAAAAAGATTCCAACCTTTGATGACAGTATGCCTAAAATGACGAAAGTGGAAATTATATGCAAAGAATCAAGGTTTGAAGCTCTTAAAACCGCAATGATGAACATAGGTATTACAGGTATGACGGTATCTCATGTTCTCGGCTGCGGTGTTCAGAAGGGTAAACCCGAATACTACAGAGGTGTTCAGGTTGAAGCAAATCTTCTTCCAAAGGTGCAGGTTGATATTGTAGTCAGCAAGGTTCCCGTTCGTTCGGTAATTGAAACAGCAAAAAAGATTCTTTATACGGGACACATCGGAGATGGTAAGATTTTCGTTTATGATGTTGAAAATGTTGTTAAGGTCAGAACCGGAGAAGAAGGCTATGATGCACTTCAGGATGTTGAATGATAAATATAAATTTGTGAAAGGAACATAATCTTATGCAAAAAACAGAAGTTCAATTTATTTCTCACATAACATTCACAGAGCAGACTCCGGATATGCTTCTTGAAAGAAAACAAATCGATTCGATGTACGAAAAGGCTTTTCTTTCGATAAAAGATGAAGTTTGCAGCGAATATTCTCAAAACACTACAACTTGGGATTGACCCCGCTTGATTGCAGCCAAGGCAGTTGAAAAAACTGCCTTGGCTCGTAGTGATTTATTATTTATATAAGGATAGTGATATTATGTGTTCAATTATGAGCTGGTGCAGCAGTAAGGCAGCTGCCGATGAATTTAAAAAAGGATTTGACAAAACCATTTCAAGAGGGCCTGATGATACTAAAATAATCGATACCGGTAAGGGGATTGTAGGTTTCCACAGGCTTGCAATTATGGGCTTGCACCCCGAAGGAATGCAGCCGTTTGAGCTTGACGGAAGCTATGTTGTTTGTAACGGTGAAATATACGGCTTTGAAAAGCTGAAAGACCGTTTAATAAAAAAAGGATATTCATTTAAAAGCGAGAGCGACTGCGAAATACTGCTTCCGCTTTATAAAGAATACGGCACCGATATGTTTGCGATGCTCGATGCTGAGTTTGCTTGTGTTATATTTGATGGGGTAAAACAGGAATACATAGCGGCAAGAGACCCTATCGGAATCAGACCGCTTTACTACGGATACGATAAAAACGGAGATATTCTTTTTGCCAGCGAAGCGAAAAACCTTGTCGGCATTGCGGATAAAATAATGCCGTTTCCTCCGGGATGCTATTATAAAAATGAAGAATTTATCTGTTACCGAGATATAGCGGCGGTCAAAAAGGTATGCAACGATGATCTTGAAACCGTTTGTAGGAACATTCACGATAAGCTTGTTGCGGGCATTGAAAAGCGGCTTGTTGCCGATGCAAAGGTAGGCTTTCTTCTTTCGGGCGGACTGGACTCCTCTCTTGTATGCGCTGTAGCTGCAAAGAAAAGCAGCGAGCCCATTAAAACATTTGCAATCGGTATGAGCGAGGATGCAATTGACCTTAAATATGCAAAGCAGGTTGCGGACTATATCGGCAGCGAGCATAAGGAAATCATCATAACAAAGGATGATGTTCTTGATGCTCTTGAAGAGGTCATTTATATTCTCGGAACTTACGATATAACGACAATCAGAGCAAGCATGGGAATGTATCTTATCTGTAAGGCAATTCATGAACAGACCGATATAAGAGTTTTGCTTACGGGAGAAATTTCGGATGAGCTTTTCGGATATAAATATACCGATTTTGCCCCCGATGCTCGTGCTTTCCAAAAAGAAGCGCAAAAAAGAATCCGTGAGCTTCATATGTATGATGTTCTTCGTGCAGACAGGTGTATTTCATCAAACTCTCTTGAGGCAAGAGTACCCTTCGGTGACCTTGATTTTGTTGAGTATGTTATGTCTGTTGACCCCGATAAAAAGCTTAATAAATACGGAAAGGGAAAATACCTTCTCCGTCATGCTTTTGAAAGAGATTATCTTCCCGATGAAATTCTGTGGCGTGAAAAGGCTGCATTTTCGGATGCTGTAGGTCATTCAATGGTGGATTATCTTAAAGAATACGCCGAAACATGTTACACAGATGAGGAATATGAAGTGAAAAAATCAAAATATTCTCACGCACAGCCGTTTACGAAGGAATCTCTTCTTTACAGAGAGCTTTTTGAAAAATATTATCCCGGTCAGGCAGAAATGATTGCAGATTTCTGGATGCCCAACAAAGAGTGGGAAGGATGCAATGTAAACGACCCGTCAGCCAGAGTTCTCTCAAACTACGGCGACAGCGGTAAATAAGAGGTGCTTTTATAATGAGTATTGAAAAAAGAATAAAAATCAAAGATTTATTTCAAAAATTCGAAGAGCAAATCGGAAAAGAAGTCACCGTAAGAGGCTGGGTAAGAAACCACCGCAAGCAGAAAAATATGGGCTTTATTGAGCTGTATGACGGCAGCTGCTTCAAATCCCTGCAGCTTGTATATTCTGCCGAGAGTGATGTCGACGGAAAAATCAAGTCAATTCGCAACGGCTCCTGCGTTGAAGCGTCAGGAATCGTAAGACAAGGCTTTCAGAATGAGACGGTTGAGCTTAATGTTTCGCAAATAGATCTTCTCGGCGACTGCCCCGAAGATTATCCTATGCAGCCGAAACGCCATTCGGTTGAATTTTTGAGAGAAAATGCTTATCTCAGACCGAGAACGAGACTTTTTCAGGCAGTATTCAGAATACGAAGCGTGGCGGCACAGGCAGTTCACCGATATTTCACCGAGCAGGGATTTCTCTATGTGCATACACCGTTGATAACAGCAAACGATGCCGAAGGTGCTGGAAATACCTTTACGGTTACTACGCTCGAAGCAAACGGTAACAAGCCCGACTATAAAAACGATTTCTTCGGACTCCATACTTCATTAGCGGTAACGGGTCAGTTGGAAGCAGAAGTGTTTGCAATGGCATTCGGAAATGTATATACATTCGGTCCCACATTCCGTGCAGAAAACTCCAACACCAAAACTCATATGGCTGAGTTCTGGATGATTGAGCCTGAAATGGCGTTCTGCGACTTGGAGCAGCTGATGGACGTTGAAGAGGATTTTCTGAAAAATGTGCTGTCATATATCATGGAGCAATGTGACGATGAGCTTGCGTTTCTTGAAAAATACACAAGTCTTCCTCTTCGAGAAAGAATGAAAGCTGTTACTGAGTCGGAAATTGAGAGAGTTCGTCACGAAGAAGTGATCCGTATCCTTAAAGAAGCGGGAGAAAATTTTGAATTTGAGCCCGAATA
>JBGVNA010000193.1:0-3391 GCA_045125175.1 Acutalibacteraceae bacterium | reverse complement strand
GAAGTAAACCGTGGCATACTTGTGAATGACCGCATGGAGACCTCCCTTGAAAGCATCTATGCCGCAGGTGACTGCACCGAAGGATACGATATCTCCTGCAGACAAAAAAGAGTTCTTGCAATTCTTCCGAATGCTTATATGCAGGGCAGGTGTGCAGGAATAAATATGTCGGGCGGAAACGAAATGTACAACAAAGCCATTCCCATAAATTCAATCGGTTTCTTCGGTCTGCACGCTATGACGGCAGGCAATTATTCGGGTGAAGTTTATGAAGAGAAAACAGAAATCGGAATAAAAAAGCTTTTTGTGTCTGACGGATTGCTTTCAGGTTATATTCTTATCGGCAACACCGACCGTGCAGGAATATATACTTCTCTCGTCCGTGACAGGGTCCCGCTTGACTCCATAGATTTTGAAATGCTGAAAAAAGTTACAACTTTATCGATTTTTTCGCAAGAAACCCGTAGAAAAATGCTTGGAGGTGTAGTATAATATTATGCAAATAGATGTAACAAACCTCAATTATAAAGCCATAAATTCAGCTCTCCGAAAAGCCGACGGCAGCTGTATTATTTCAGGCTGCTGCGGTCAGCGATTTATTGCAGCAGGAATGTCAGACAAATCAATTACAATCAACGGTGTTCCCGGCAATGCTCTCGGTGCTTATCTCAACGGTGCGTCGATAACAGTAAACTCAAATGTTCAGGATGCCGTAGGCGACACTATGAATGAAGGCCAAATATTCATTCACGGAAATATCGGTGATGCCGCAGGCTATGCAATGCGAGGCGGGAAAATTTATGTAAAAGGCAATGCCGGCTACCGTGCGGGAATCCATATGAAGGCATATAAGGATAAAATTCCGGTTATGGTTATCGGCGGCACTGCAGGCAGCTTTCTCGGAGAGTATCAGGCAGGCGGAATAATCATTGTTCTCGGTCTTTGTTCTGAAGGCAGGCGGATAGTCGGCAATTTCCCATGCACGGGTATGCACGGCGGAAAGATGTTTTTGCGTGGAGAGTGCAAGGATATCATTTTCCCAAGTCAGGTCACAGCAAAATCTGCAACTAAAACGGATGTTCAAGAAATAAAAAAATACATATCCGAATACTGCGATTTTTTCGGATATGATGAAAACGAAATATTAAACTCTCATTTTACGGTTGTTACTCCCGACAGTAATAATCCGTATAGACAAATGTATGTAGCTAATTAAACCACAATTCAGAAAGCAGGTAGTTTTATGAAGTATTCAAAGCAAGAGGTTATTCAATTTGTTCAAGAGGAAGATGTTAAGTTTATCCGACTTGCATTCTGCGATGTTTTCGGCAGACAAAAGAATATATCGATTATGCCTCAGGAGCTTTCCCGTGCGTTTGAATACGGTATCGCCATCGACGGCTCTGCAATTACAGGCTTCGGTGACGAAACGCATTCGGACCTGCTTCTTATCCCCGACCCTTCAACCCTTTCAGTATTGCCTTGGAGACCCGAGCACGGAAAGGTTGTCAGAATGTATTGCGGCATATCCTATCCGAGCGGGAAGTCGTTTGAATGCGACACAAGAAGCCTTTTGAAAAAGGCTGTGAATGACGCTGCACTTGAAGGTGTTCATTTCTACTTCGGTTCAGAACAGGAATTCTATCTTTTCAAGCTTGATGAAAACGGAAATCCGACAAAAGAGCCCTATGACAATGCAGGCTATATGGATATTGCTCCCGATGACAGAGGAGAAAACATACGCCGTGAAATATGTCTGACTTTAGAACAAATGGGTATTCGCCCCGAAAGTTCTCATCACGAAGAGGGACCCGGTCAAAACGAGATTGATTTTCGCTATTCCGATGCTCTGACCGCTGCCGATAATGCGATGACCTTCCAGACAATAGTAAAAACAGTTGCAAGGCGAAACGGTCTTTATGCCGATTTCAGCGCAAAGCCTCTTGAAAATCAGCCCGGCAACGGATTCCATATAAATATGTCCGTGAAAATGGATGATAAATCAGACAAGCTTTGCAATATGATTGCAGGCATTCTTGACAAAGTCTGCGAAATGACGGCTTTTCTTAATCCCACCGAAAATTCTTATGAGCGCTTTGGAAAAAGCAAAGCACCTCAATATGTTTCATGGTCGAGCGAAAACCGTTCACAGCTTGTCAGAATACCTGCCGCCGTCGGTGAATACCGCCGTGCAGAGCTCCGCTCACCTGATCCTACGGCAAATCCTTATCTTGCATTTGCACTTATGATTTATGCAGGGCTTGACGGAATCAAAACTGAACTGGAGCTTCCGTATGTTTCGGATATCAACCTTTATAAAGCTGATAACGAAACCTTGAAAAAATACCGTAAGCTGCCCGCTGATTTAAAATCAGCCTGTGCGGCAGCAGCGGAAAGCAGTTTTATTAAAAAGCATATCCCTGTATCAATTCTCGATATTTACTGTAATAAATAAACTATAAAGGGAGGGAAGCAAAATGAGCCTTAAGGAACAGGTATACAGTGTCCTTGTTGTATCGGCAGCAGATAATTTCAATTCTGCTCTCAAAGATTTGCTTCCCGAATCAAAGTACCATCCCGTACATACGGTTTCAAACATCAGCACGGCAAAAAGAATTGTTGCTGAAAGAGTTTTTGACTATGTAATAGTAAACTCTCCTCTGCCTGATGACAACGGAACCCATTTTGCGGTTGATGTCTGTGCAGGAAAAGGTACTGTTGTTCTTTTGTTTGTCAGAAACGATGTTTATGCACAGGTTTTTAACAAAGTGGCGGAACACGGAGTTTTTGTGCTCCCAAAACCCACTACCAAACCTACTACCATACAAGCTCTTGACTGGATGGCAAGTGCAAGAGAAAGACTGCGCAGATTTGAAAAGAAATCCTTATCCATTGAAGAAAAAATGGAAGAAATCAGACTTGTTAACCGAGCAAAGTGGTTGCTTATTGATGAACTGAAAATGAGCGAACCCGATACTCACCGTTATATTGAAAAACAAGCAATGGACCGATGTGTATCCAAAAAAGTTATTGCCGAAGAAATTATTAAAACATATTCATAAAGAGGAATCAGAAATGGAAAGTGAGATTTATCAACAGACTAATAGAACAATAAATGAACTGTTTATTTTGAGATTTTACCGTAAAACTATTGACACCGGCATATGATGTAAGTATAATATATAGCAAGTTAATATTTCAAACCGTTGAAGCGGAGATAACGGCAATAATGCCTTTACAGAGAACCTGTGGTGCTGAGAGTCAGGTAAGAAACAAGTTGTCAAATGGACCGCTGAGGGTGCAGTCAAATGGAATTTCCCAGAGTATTCTGCAACGTGTTGGCATACGTCAGTTGCCGGGGATATGTTGGTATCCTGCTAAGTGCACGGGT
>JBGVNA010000192.1:0-5588 GCA_045125175.1 Acutalibacteraceae bacterium | reverse complement strand
ACAATGTTTGATGCTTTCAAAGTCAGACTGCCTGTCAGCAGGCTTACCGATGCATTCAACCGCATTCAGGCAAAGGTTTGCGGCGGAGATGCTGAAGATGTCAAAAAAGTTGAAGGTCACACCATCCCCGAAATTATCGGCGGATTTATCGTCGGTCTTTCTGTTGCTCTTTTCATGGTAAAGGTTGTCGGAATTTATGAATTGGAGCTCAACTTTTTCCCCTTTAACTTAAAATGAAAATTTACAGCATTAATGTAAATGACATAAGCTGCGGGCAACTTTGCGATTGGTTTGAGCAAATGAGCAATGAGCGAAAAGAATCGGTTATGCGAACGAAAATTGAGCATAAACGCAGCCTTCGCATAGCGGCAGACCATATTTGCCGAACTGCAATTGCAGAATTTTGCGGCGTAAAACCGAATGAAATCATTTTCGGATACACAGAACAAGGCAAACCCTACACCCAAAATCTGCCCGTTCATTTCAGCATAAGCCACAGCGGCGATATCGCTGTATGTGCGGTTTCCGATAACGAAATCGGCATTGATATTGAAAAAATACGCAACGTCAACCCACGCACGGCAGAAAGATTTGCCAACGATAAAGAAAAAGAATACATCAACACTTCCGAGAACGGATTTTTTGAAATATGGACTTTAAAGGAAGCATATTTTAAATGTATCGGCACCGGACTCGGTTCTGACATTAAAAAAGTTTGTTTTAACATTTCAGAAAACGGAATAATATGCTCCGAATACGGATTTGAGCTTTCGTTTTTTGAAGTCGAAAAAGATTATATTTGCTCAATATGCAAAAAAACGGCTCGAAAATGAGCCGTTAATTTTTAATCAGTTTGCTGTTTTGAAAGTGTTATTGATTTGTTAGAGAAATGTTAATCCCCTGACTGTAGCAGTCGGGGGATTAGTTTTTATTCAGCCTTTGTGAGAACAAGTGCCTTTCCGTCAGTATCTGTCAGCGTAAGCGTGTTATCTTCAAATGCCATTGTATATACATATGTCTGAGAAAGAATTGCCGTATCGGTTATGATTGTGAGCGTATCTTCATTGATTGTGTAAGTAAACGAAACATTTACGCCTGTTTCAAGAATAGGCATTGTGCCTGTGCCGTCTTCATTGAAGGTATAGGTTTTATCAACCGTAAGGCTTAAAAACTCAGTTGTTGTTGTGCCCTTCCATGTACCGATGATTTTGTCTTCATTTGAAGCGCAACCGGCAAACAATGTAAGCACCATGCATAAAACCATAACTATGCTGATTATTTTTTTCATAATTCAACACCCCTTTTTATTTTGTGATTTCAGTTTAACACAGAAAAACAAAAATGTCTATAATTATTTTGAAAGCTTGATTGTGTAGAGCCAATTGCCGTCAACCGTATCAGGATTGATTGCAGGGAACACAACCTCTGCCTTGCCGCCGTTATCTTTTATTTCAAGAGCCGCATTGCTGCCCAAAAGGCTTGCTTTAAGAGCAGGGTCATAATCAACAAGCTCCAAAACCTGTGAACCGAAGGGGAAACGGTTAATGATTGCATAAACATCTTCGCCCTTCTTTGTGTAATAAACGCCCTCCTGCTGAGCCTTTGAGTAAATGCGTGTGCCGTAAATTGCATCGCCGTTAACACGCAGCCAGTCACCTATCTGAAGAAGCCTTTCTTCCATGATTACGGGAATTGTTCCGTCCGCTGCAGGGCCGATATTGAGCAGGAAATTGCCGCCCTTTGAAACAAGGTCGCAAAGCATTTCGATGAGCTCTTTTGCGCTGAGATAATCAGCCAAATCTTCGTTACGGTTAAAACCGAAAGATCTGCCTATGCCTCTGCATTCTTCAAAGGGCCTGTCAAGCTCAACATCTTCGATTTTTCTGCCTTCTTCAATAAAGCCGTATTCAGTTGTGAAATTTCCGCCCAGACGGCCTCTTGTTTCCTTGCCCCAACGGTCATTGGGAACAATTATATCCTTAACGCTTGACTCGTTATAAAGCCACTGAAGGAACTCTGTTGAATGCCATACCGATGATGGATGCTCCCACTCACCGTCGGTGAAAAGTGTGTTAGGCTGATACTTTTCAACCAGCTCCTTAAGCATGGGGATAAGGTGTTCAAGCGCATACTGCTCGGGATTTTTAAGATATGTGGGATGAAACCATTCATAAACCGAATGGTAAACGCCGAAGCGAACATCTGTGCCTTCAAGTGCATCCTTAAGCTCCTGAAGAAAATCGCGGTGAGGACCGACGTCAACACTGTTCCAGTTCCATGCATAATCAGACTTATAAAGGCAATATCCGTCATGATGCTTTGAAACAAGGTTTATGTATTTTGCACCGCTCTTTTGAAAAAGATCAGCCCACTTCTTCGCATCAAAAAGCTCAGCGGTAAATCCTTTCACAAAATCCTCATATTTAGCGTTTTCACCGTAAACACGCTTATGGAAAGCATAGGTTTCGGTTTCTTTATCTTCAATCTGCCTCATATACCACTCGGAATAGTCGCCTTTTCTTGTGAAAGCAGGAACCGAATACAGACCCCAATGAATAAAAATGCCAAACTTTGCATCGTTGAACCATTCGGGCACGGGTCGTTTATTAAGAGATTCCCAATTGTTTTCGTACATTATTATCACTCCGAACGTGTATTTTTTTAAAGTATATCATTTCTGTTTTTTTATGTCAATCAGCCTTTCCGGCTTTAGGCTTCTTTAGCGGAACAAGGTGAGTTTTATCCAGTGTAAGCATAATCGCAGGAATTATTATAAGCTGCAGAATTATGCCGGGGATAGAATTGAAAAAAGCTCCTGCAATAAACGCCTGAAATGTAAACCCGCTGTTTTCAAAGCCAAGAAGAATCGTTTGCACAACACCCCAAACAAGCCTGCCGCCTATCATCGAAACAACAAGACAGCGATAAAGAGAACGAACGCACTGCCAACGTGCTTTACCGAAAAGAAATCCCGATATAAAGCCGTAAGCCGCAAGCTCAAAAGCCATTGCAACCGCGTTTGGATACATAACCGGCATACCGAAAATTGCAGAACGCATAATCGGCAACACAAAACCGATTACCGAGCCGTATCGCCATCCGCAGATAAATCCGCAAAGCAAAACGGGTATATGCATCGGAAGCAACATATTGCCGATTTTCTGAATCTGCCCTGTCAAAAACGGCAAAATCAGCCCTATGCAGAGAAACATTGCCGCCAATATCAAATTAATAAGCTTTTGTTTTTTCATTTTATTTTCCTTTTTTACATATCTTTTGCCGCCTCACGAAGAACATCAACTGAAAATGACGGTATTCTGCCCAAGGCATCGGGGCCGACATTCAGCAAATAGTTTATGCCCATATCATTAAGGCGATTTCTGCGCAAAATAATTTCTTCGGCTGTTATCCAATTCTGGTCATAATATTTATATCCCCATGAGGTATTGAGAGTACCTGCAGTTTCATAAAGACCGTAGGGTGAATATTTTATGCCGTCAATGCTGTTCATATCTGCGTTTTCGCTCACCTTGAATTCTGTGGGATATTCGTTATCACCAAGCGAAACATAGTCATATGCGCCGTTGCCTATTCTTGAATTTATAAGGCACTCCGGCTGATATTTCTTCACCAATGCATTCAGCTCAAGGCTCTGCTCTTTTGTTATCGTGTGAGGAACATCAAACCATATAAGGCACAAATCGCCGTAACCCGTAAGAATTTCTTTAACCTGCGGCTTTATTTTCTCTTCAAAGCAAATTGAAAAGTCCTTTTTATCTCTATCTGGATAATCCCAGTTATTATCCCACGATGAGCCTGAGCAGCCTGTTAAATTTGTATATCCACCGCCATGCGGATGATGCCAGTCAAGCTCCTGCGAATAATAAAGTCCGAATTTAAGTCCGTATTTATAGCATGCTTCAGCAAGCTCCGCCGTGACATCTCTTCCGAAAGACGTTGCATCAACAACATTAAACGAATCTGCCTTTGATTTGAACATTGCAAAGCCGTCATGATGCTTCGATGTGAAAACAAAATATTTCATTCCGCAGTCACGGGCAAGGCGTATCCATTCATCAGCACTAAAATATACGGGATTAAAAATATCTGCAAGCTTTGCATATTCAGCATTCGGAATCGCCATACAGCTTTGAATCCATTCGGCATAATCGCGCACTCGCCTGCCCCGCCATTCGCCTCCAAGTACAGAATAAAGACCCCAGTGTACCATCATGCCGTATTCAGCATTCCTGAACCATTCTCTGTTATTCATATCATCACTCCAAAAAAGCCCTCTTTACAAAACAAGTAAAGAGGGATTCCGTTTTAAAGTAAATCTGCCAAATCGTAAATAAGTTTTTCTGTTTTCTCCCAACCAAGACAAGGGTCGGTGATTGACTTGCCGTAGATGCATTCGCCGATTTTCTGCGCACCGTCTTCAATATAGCTTTCAATCATAAAGCCCTTAACAAGCTTTTTAACATCTGAATCGTGACGGCAACTGTGAAGAACCTCCTTAGCAATTCGAACCTGTTCGAGATACTTTTTGCCTGAATTTGCATGGTTTGTGTCAATAATTACACCGGGATTTTCAAGTCCGCTCTTTGCATAAATCTCCGCAAGGTGAACAAGATCCTCATAGTGATAGTTGGGAAGAGATTGACCGTGCTTATTGACATAGCCTCTGAGGATAGCATGTGCAAGAGGATTACCCTCAGAATGGACTTCCCATCCTCTGTAGATAAAGGTATGCTTATGCTGTGCTGCAGTGATTGAATTCATCATAACCGAAATATCGCCGCTTGTAGGATTCTTCATACCAACGGGAATATCAAGACCGCTGGAAGTAAGTCTGTGCTGCTGATTTTCAACGGAACGTGCGCCGATCGCAACATAAGCAAGAATATCGCTGAGATACCTGTAATTTTCAGGATAAAGCATTTCGTCAGCGCAGGAAAATCCTGTTTCCGCAAGAGCTCTCATATGAAGCTCTCTGATTGCAACAATACCCTTATACATATCCGGCTTTTCATTCGGATTAGGCTGATGAAGCATTCCCTTGTAACCGTCACCTGTTGTTCTGGGTTTATTTGTATATATTCTCGGAATAATAAAAATTTTATCGTTAACTTTGTCCTGGACTGAGCACAGACGTGAAATGTAATCAATAACACTGTCCTCATTATCTGCCGAACAAGGGCCGATAACAAGAACAAGCTTATCACTTTTTCCCGTAAAAATATCCTTGATTTCACTTGCTCTGTCGCTCACAATCTTTGCAAGCTCATCTGTCAAAGGATACTGCTGCTTAACTTCCTGAGGAATAGGAAGCTTTCTTTCAAAAATCATGCTCATTTTTAACACTTCTTTGCTGTAGTAATATTTGAATAATTATACAACAGCAGGTTAAAAAATGCAATATAAAATCATACTTTTATTTCAAGATATTGTAGGTTTACAATAGAAGTGTTACAAAAGCGAAAAAATAAATGACGAATGGAAAAACCTGTGTTACAGTTAAGTTGCTCAGACAAAACCGACAGGAGGTTAACCATTCGTCATGACAACTGTAACACAAACAATGAGGT
>JBGVNA010000191.1:0-5072 GCA_045125175.1 Acutalibacteraceae bacterium | reverse complement strand
TTCATTAACAGAACGTTTAGGGACATAATGAACACCGTTTTCATCTCTGAAATATGCTGTTGATTTATTTTCAGGAAGCTCGACAAGCTTGACGGTTTCTTTAGGCTTTCCGATAGCTACGACAAGGTCAATTGAATATTTTTCAAGATCAATGTTAAACTCTTTTGCAAGCTGTTCTTTTTTAATACTGCCGAGCATACAGCCGCCTAACCCTTTCTCAACAGTGCCAAGCAAAATCGTCTGTGCGGCAATACCCTCATCATAACGCATATTGCTTGCAATGTTAAGGTCACACATAATAATAATGTATGCCGACGGTCTCTCGCCTTTTTCGGGCCCGGGCCAATCCTTAAGCATTCCTGCCCATGAAAGTGTATTAAAAACCTTTTCATTTTCATTTTTTTCACATACGAGCTTATATTTAAGTGCCTGCAAATTGACAGATGAAGCCGTAAGCCTTGCAAGGTCAACAAGCTCAACCAAAGTATGATATTCAATTGGTACTTCTTCATAAAATCTTCTGTATGAACGGTTTTTTTGCACAAGTTCTTTTAACATTTTCACACCTCATTACTTATTGAATATTTTGATTATATATGATTTAAACTGTTTTTTTCAACACTTTAAATGCAAAATTCAACTATTTGTAAACTATGATTATACAGATTGTATATCGTGTATTTACTTTATTTATATAATTTCGCTTCATATTATAACATTTTTATATATTTTATACAAAAGTGTTGCAAATCACGAAAACAAGTAGTATAATTCTAAATATAAAAAATTACAATTGTATACAAAAAGTAATTTGAGAGGTGTATGCAAATTGAAAAAATTACTTTGTATCTTATTTTCATTTATTTTTATTATTTCTGCAAGCATTTATGTTTTAGCAACTTCCGCTCAACAAAATGTTGATGAAATATCAGCAGAAGAATTTGCAAACGAAGTCGGCAGTCTGATAAGGGCGAACGAAGCCAACAATATGCTTCCGGGAAATGAGAGCTACAAAAATTCAACAAACGATGAATTTGAAACCGCAAGACTTATTGTAAAAAGCAGGAATAAGCTTTCAACTCTTAATGCAATATCTGTCGTAAACGGATATGACGATTTATGGGTTTTACAGTTTGCCGAACCTTCCGATGCAAAATATGCATTTGAATATTATTCCTCTCTTTCAAATGTTGAATTTGTTGAGGTTGATAAAGAAATTTCGGCGTTAACCGTAAATGAAAGTTCAAACAGCATAATGACCGCTGATGAAGAAGCATCTTTTCTTTCATGGGGTCCTGAACATATTGGCATCGATAAGCTGAACAGTAACCTTGAACAGAAGTTTACTCCGCTTACCGATACCGTTGTTGCTGTTGTTGACACCGGTGTTGACCCTGATCACCCGTATCTCAAAGGCAGGATTTTGTCAACAAGAATCAACACAAGCTCCAGCGGAATAAGAAACGATTCCATGGACGACAACGGGCACGGCACTCAAGTTGCAGGTGTTATTGTTGACAGCACGCTTGATAATATCTATGTTAAGGCTTATAAGGTTCTTGATAACAGAGGAAAAGGTACGCTTGTTTCTCTCGCCGCAGGTATTAATTGCGCAGTTAATGACGGAGTTGATATAATTAATATAAGCGTTGGATTTAAGGAAGAATCAGAAGTTTTAAAAGCTGCAGTTGACAACGCTGAAATTAACGATATTCTTGTTATCGCTGCTGCAGGAAATGACGGTACAGATACACCGCTATATCCTGCATCATATGACAATGTAGTTAAAGTCACAGCAATTAACAGCTCAAATATTGTTCCTAACTTCAGTTCTTACGGATATGACGTTGATTTTGCCGCACCGGGCGTATCAATAAAAACAACAACTCTGAACGGCAGTTACACAACAACAAGGGGAACCTCGGTTGCCGCACCCTTTGTATCATCTGTTGCAGCAACATTGCAAGCTATGAACTGCGACGCATCGGCAGAGGATATTTTGGAAACGCTTATCGAAAATGCAGTTCAGATAAGCGAGCATAACGCTGAACTTAAATACGGCAACGGTATCATCCGTGCACCTGAAGGCCTTCTTCCGAGCGGAAAAGAGAAAACCGCTACGCCCTATTTTTCGCATGAAACAGCATTCAGTCAAACCGAAATTGATATTGAGATTTTCTGTAATACTCCCGGCGCTGTTATTTACTACACAACGGATAAATCTATCCCTTCAAAAACCAATCCAAATTCAATGATTTATGACGGTACGCCAATTCATGCTACCCAAACAATAATCATATATGCTGTTGCATACTGTGAAGGAATGTATCGTTCAAGCGTAAATACTTTTGCAACCATTGTTGCTCCTGTTCTTGATGAAAACACATTAACAATAGATTCATCAGGCACAATCATATCATACAAAGGAAATGCAGTAAGTTTTACATTACCCGAAACAGTAAACGGAATAACAGTCAAATCAATTGGTCCGAAAGTTTTTGCAGAAACAAACGTAACGGAGGTTATACTGCCCGCAAGTGTTACAAAAATTGAAGCCGAAGCATTCAAGGGTTGTAAAGAACTTAAAACGATTTACGGAAAAAATATCACTGTTGTTGAAAGCCAAGCATTCTATGATTGTATTTGGCTAAAAAATGTGTTCCTGCTATCCGAACTTAAATCAATAGGTGAATACGCTTTTTATAATGCAGGCAGCAAACAATATGTTTTTACAGGCTCTACTTTTTCGCTAAAACTTAAATCACTTAATTCTATTCCCAAAGGTGTGTTTATGGGTTCATCTGTTTCGGCAGTTGAGTTTGGTAATATTTCAACAATCGGTGAAAATGCATTTCTTGAATGCAACCAACTTGTTAACGTTTATTTTGAGAATCTTGCCAATATACCTGATGGTTGTTTCAAGGGTTGCGAATCTCTTTACTATGTTGAAATTCACGGTTTAACATACATTTCAACCGGAGCATTCAGCAGTTGTGAAAAACTTATAACGGTAAATATTCCGGCTGCAAGAAGCATAAATTCAAATGCATTTGAGAACTGCATATCTTTAATCAATGTTGAATTGCCGTCCGCTGTTACGGTTTATTCCAATGCGTTCAGCGGTTGCAAAAAACTCATTACGTTAAACCTGCCTTCAATGAAAAACTTTGAGCCAACTATTTACGATCAGGTTGGTATTTATCCGCTTCTTCCCGAAAATCTTGAAACGTTTTCTGCGCCCAAAATGACAAAAACCGTTTCAAACATGTTTAAATCATGTCCGGATATTTTAAACATTTATTTAAATTCCGCAACCGAAATTGCCCCCAATACTTTCAACGGATGCAGTAATATTTATTTTATCAATCTTGAAAGTGTTCAGCATCTGAATGAAAAAACATTTAATAATTGCAAAGCTCTTTTCATTGACGCAAGAAACCTGATTACAACAGCTGATATGCCGGATAACAGCGGTATTTTGCTTTCTAATAATTTCATTGAATCAACAGACAAAGCAACCAATCTTACGGTTTACGGTACACCAGGTACTTTTGTTGAAAGATATTCAAAGCTCAAAGGATATGATTTCGTAGCTATTCCTCTTATTTTCAACGAAATACCTGAATATGTTACCGAAAACAGCGAAAGAATTTATGTGCTTGCGGTTGGATTTGATCTCACCTATCAATGGTATTGGAATACCGTTCCGTCAACAGAAGGCGGAACGCCCATTGACGGGGCAAACACAATGTCTTACACATTCACAGATAAAGACACTGCGCCATACTATTATTGCGAAATTACGCAAAATGATCTTAACGTAATTTCAAAAATAACAACAAACTTAATTACCAAAGATACCAAACCCGCTGATTACACTGCTTATAACGAAGCTGTAGAAAGAGCAAACAGCATCAACCGCAGCATGTATTCCAATCTTGCATTACTCGACGCTGCGCTTAATGTCGATGTAAGCAACCGTTACTCTTGTGAACAAAACATTGTTGATGCTCAGACTAAAGCAATCAACGATGCTATTGCAAACCTTAAAGTTAAAGTTGTAAAATCAATCAATCTTTATGCATCGGAAACAGAGCTTGAACTTTTTGAAGCAGAGCGTATTATCACTGTATTTCAGCCGATTGATGCAAGATATGAAAATACTGAATGGATATCAGATAACCCGAATGTTTTGCTTGTATCCCAAACAGGATATGTCCGTTGCATTGGTGACGGCACGGTTGATGTCAGAATAAGAGTAACAAATGCAGACGGAACAATAACCGAAGGCATAATTACTTTTGAATGTAATTTAACACCCTTTGAAAAGATTATCGCATTTATGTTCAAATTCATATTTATTCTTGCTGCAAAAGCTTAACAAAATAACAGCCTGCTTACGATAAGCAGGCTGTTTGATTTTAATCTTATATTTTACGGCTGTATTTCCGGTATTCTCCGCTTTTGATATCTTCCATCCATTCAGAATTATCAAGGTACCAGCGGATTGTTTTCTCCATTCCGTCGTCAAATTTTGTTTCAGGTGTCCAGCCAAGCTGAGTTGAAATCTTGGTCGGATCAATTGCATATCTGAGGTCATGCCCCGCCCTGTCTTTAACGTAAGTTATAAGACTTTCGGGTTTGGATAAATGATGAAGAATTGTTTTTACAACTTCAATATTCTGACGTTCATTATGCCCCCCAACATTGTAAACCTCACCGGAAAGACCGTTATGAATAATCATATCAATTGCTTTGCAGTGATCTTCAACATAAAGCCAATCTCTGACGTTGAGCCCTTGACCGTACACAGGAAGGCTTTCACCCTCCAAGGCTTTCATTATCATAAGAGGAATAAGCTTTTCGGGGAACTGATAAGGGCCGTAGTTGTTTGAACATCTTGATATGGTTACAGGTAAACCGTAAGTTCTGTGGAATGCAAGCGTAAGCAAATCAGCAGAGGCTTTGGATGCTGAATAGGGGCTTGATGTTATAAGCTTCATATCCTCAGTAAAGAAAAGGTCGGGTCTGTCAAGCGGCAAATCTCCGTAAACCTCATCGGTTGAAACCTG
>JBGVNA010000190.1:0-10645 GCA_045125175.1 Acutalibacteraceae bacterium | reverse complement strand
ACCATAGTGAGTATTCATAACACAAGTGAATACTCACTTTTCTTTTTTTACATTTCCTCATAGTTAAGTTTAATATAATTTGTTATGTATTGAGCAGGTTTTAGCCTGCTCTTTTTTGTTATGCCGTGAGATATTCCACGGCTACGCCTTGTCTTGCTTCGAGGACTATATTGTCCTCTTTTATGGGATTTTCAATCACTCCTAACTCTTTTTCCATATGGTCAACATTGACTTCAATATCAAATGTGTCCATATTTCTTGCTTTTAATATTAAATTAGTCAATTGCTCATTTGATATATAGTATTCTTTATCCTTAAAGTAAATTGTATTATTTGTGAATTCTCCATCGCCTTTTTGAAATGCTTTTACATATTCTTTTCTTAAAGGTGTATTAAAAAACATCTCTAAAATGAAAAGTCTTTTTACGGCATTAAGATATTCTTCGTTGTCAGTTGTTCCGTTAGATTCACATGATTTTATTACTTTCAAATAAACTTCTTTGGCGCCGGATAACTTTTCGGCAGTAATTATGGGCATATCATCTTTTTCGTCATCGTTAGTAGATGATATAGTGGGATAATGATGAGAGATGTCAATTCCATTTAAAAGGTTGAGCTTTTCTAAAAAATCTTTTATATCATCTATTTTGTGAGTAATACCTTTTTGACCTTTGAATTTCACCAAATATTCATCCATTGTTTCCTGTGTAATATTCTCCAACGGACAGTTAATTGACATTAGATATTCTAAAAAGGGAAGAATTTGACTCATATATGTATTAAAACTATCTATTCTGTTTTCGCTAACAAAAACCTTTTCATAATACTCTATAAAAGACCGAAAACTTTGCGTTGGTAGTTTTTTGAGCCTTGGTAGAGTTATTCTACTAAACACGGGTTTGTCATCTTTATTCCTAACCTGACTTAATTCGGCACATTTTTTCTCTATATCCATTTTTGTTCCCCTTTCTTTTTTATCATTATAACATACGGCATCTCAAATCTCAAGATAACTACAGCGAGTAATAAGTCCCCCTCGACCGTTACATAACATTTATTAATATTCAAAATTTTGTAGTCTTTTGTTTGTTTTATCTTTTCTGAAAAATAACTGTTGATTCAAAATAGAATGGCTTATGTTCTATTATGCATTCATCGTCGGATAGGGAACCAATATTTAATGAATACCTCTCGGCATAACCATTAAACTCCATATCCAATAAACAAATTCTTGCTTCGTGTTGTCCTTTATATTGTGGGAATTTATAAAACAATTCATTATATGTTGCCGAAGGCTCTATAAAAAACTCTTCTTTTTCAAATTCAGTATAATTAACACGGCTAATTTTAAAAATATGGTCTTGTGACAACATTGCACATTTTAAACGATTGAGAAAAGTTTCTGATTTAGAAAAGATAACTTGAGTAAATTGCTCATCAGGAGATAAAACATTTTTAATGAATAGGCTTTCTGCAAAACCAGAATACATATCATCATGAAACTTATGTTTAACTAAATTTGCTCCTACTTTAGGATTATTGCACTCATTGTAAATGTCGTCATAAGTATAACTATATAAGCAAAAGATAGGCTTATATTTTGAACTTTTTCTACGTAAAAGAACATAAGGTTCAGTATCTTCTAATATTTCTAAATCATCTTTTAGTTTTTCTTTCATTAGGCCTATTCTATCATCATTGTTTTTTAATCTTGCAAATACGCCCTCAAAAGCATCGCCTTGTATGGTGTTGCCGGTTTTAATAGCCTCGTTTATAAAATTGCCAGTGCAAGAAAAACTCAACTCTCCATTTGCTAATCTTTTCATCCATTTATATTTTCCAAACTTAAAAAACAAAGGAGCAGAAGTTTCCTTATGTTTTCCTTCTATTGCAACCTTATAAGATAAAAATTCTTTTTCATATTTCCTGTAAATCATATAAGTCCCCATTCCATATACTCATTAATAAAACAGTTCAGCTACCATAAGTCTCTATTTTTTTAATCTAAAACATTTGTATAATTATAACACAAATTCAATATAAAAGTACAGACGGCAGAGACATAAAAAATCTCCACCGCCAAAGCTTTAATTATAAATCAATTCACGATTAACTATTTCCGTCACATAAAGCTGTATTATATTCATTTTCTGCACCCATTCCAACTGATGTTTTTCTTTAAGTTGCTCGGTTATGCCTTCAGCTGCTTTCATCTGTTCAACAAGAGTTTCAAACATATCTCGTGCTTGCTTTTCTACCTCTGCACAGTGCTGATAAAGTTTGCCTTGGGCAAGCAGTGTTGTAAATAACACTTTCTTGTGATTGAAAAGATAGTCCTTATGTAGCATTCCCCATTTACCAAGAGTGATATTTGCCTCTTCGGGTGGTAATATAAGGTTAGGTATGTTGAAATCGCCAACCTGTCTGTATGTAATATTTGTGTTGTTTTTCATAGTAGCATTCATCCTTTCGTATTCTTAACAAATGTATCGTATGTGAATTTTGCACCAAGCCTGAATCCTGATATAAAGCTGTCAGCGTTACTTGTTGTTGAAAATTCAATATAAGCACTGACATAGTTTTGAAACAGTTCCTTATCTTCACCGGTCAATCTTGCCGAAAGCTGTTCTTCTTTTTCGGCGAGGTTACTCAGTTTCTTCTTGAGTTTAGGTGTTAATTCGGAATTAACCTCTTGTGGCTCAATGTTGCCATAATAGAAATTTTCAATGATATTTGACATTATGTATTCCTCCGTATCTGAGGAAATATATTAGAGTACGAAAGATAGAATATGTACTGCCGGAGAACAACTTGTGTTATGAACATCCGTACCATAGTGAGTATTCATAAGGAATTCTACTTGTGAATACTCATTTTTTATTTAATATCAAAGTATTATAACCCGCTATGACACTTTCAGCTTTACTGTGAAGATGTCAAGTGGGATTTTTTTATTAAAGTACAGAAATGATTACGATGCATACAAAAAATATCATTTAACAACTACTTGTTTATTTAATATTTTTTCTATAAAAAATCTTTACAAATTCTTTTATTTGTAATATTATAAAAATAATAAGCGCAATTAAATTCATAGAAAGTGGTGGATTTATGGAAAAACTCGAAAAAAGATACGGATTGCCGACCGCAATATGTATGGTTGTCGGTACGGTTATAGGCTCCGGTGTTTTCTTTAAAGCACAAAACGTTTTGGCTGCAACAGGCGGCGATATGCCTCTGGGAATTCTTGCATGGATTATAACCGGCGTTCTGATGATTCTCTGTTCGTTGCAGTTTGCTTCAATGGCTCAAAAGTACCAAAAGGTCAGCGGTGTTGTTGACTATGCTGAAGTTACCTGCGGTAAAGGCTATGCATATTATCTTGCATGGTTTTTAGTTAATATTTACTATCCCGGTATGACTTCAGTTCTTGCTTGGGTATCTGCCCGCTATTTCGGCGTTCTTTTCGGTTGGGATTTGGCCGGCCCCGAGGTACTTTGTCTTGCAGGTTTTACGCTTGTCGCCTCATACACTCTTAATGCCTTTTCACCAAAACTTGCAGGTAAATTCCAGATAAGTGCAACGGTAATTAAACTTATACCTATTGTTCTTATGGCAATTGTAGGCACAGTAGCAGGTCTTAAGTCCGGTGTACTCACAAGTAACTTCACAACCGTTGTTTCAGAAGCTGTCGGCGGTAAGAGCGGTGGCTTATTTGCAGCTGTTGTTGCAACTGTTTTTGCTTATGAAGGTTGGATTGTTGCAACATCCATTAATGCTGAACTTAAAAATCCGAAGACAAATCTTCCCATAGCTTTGATAATCGGCTCAATAATTGTTGTTGTTGCTTATGTTTTCTATTATATCGGTGTTGCAGGCGGTGCTACAAATGCAGTTCTTATTGAAGAAGGCGCAACAACCGCTTTTACCAATATTTTCGGTACAATAGGCGGAACCTTCCTTAATATCTGTATTGTTATTTCTTGCCTCGGTACTCTTAACGGTCTTATGGTTGGTGCAACCCGCGGTATGTATGCTATCTCTTCACGTGGTGAAGGTCCGAGACCTGAAATGTTTAATCAGGTTGATAAATCAACAAATATGGTTACCAACTCTTCAATTTGGGGCTTGTTTGTGTGCAGTGCATGGCTTCTCTATTTCTATGGCGCAAACCTCACAAGCGGCTGGTTTGGTTACTTTAATTTTGATTCATCTGAGCTTCCCATTGTTACAATTTACGGTCTTTATATCCCCATTTTCATTATTTGGATGATCAAAGAAAAAGAGTTGGGCTTTGTAAAACGTTTCTTGTTACCCGTTCTTGCTCTTGCGGCATGCGGTTTTATGGTATTTGCGGCAATTTATGCCCATGGCATTACGCCTTATCTTAACGCAAAGGCAAACGGTGAATTCTCATGTCCTGTATTATTTTATCTGATTATATTTGCAGTTATCATGCTTGTCGGTGCATTTGTCAAAAAGCCAAAGAAAAAATAAAAAATTTAAAGGAGCTGTTTAAACAGCTCCTTATTTTTTACTTAAATACAAAATTAACTATATTAATTATTCAAAAATTTTTATCTATAACCATTTGCTTATAATCCAAAAATTCAAATCCGAGTTTTTGGTAAAGCTTTTTTGCTCCTTCATTTTCGTCGCCGACCTCAAGACGGATTCTTTTGATTTTTCCTTGCATTTCATTTAAAAGAAAAACAAAAAAATCACTGCCGATTCCATGTCCTCTGAATTCGTTGTCAACAAATAATTCTTCAATCCATGCAGCCATACCGCCGACTTCTGTTTCGAATTTCATTGAAACAATTGCATATCCGGCAGGGGAACCGTTTACTTCAAACATTATACCTTTAACAAGCTCCGGCATATTAATGGCAGCATCAAAGCTCGAAAGCATAACTTCGTCTGACGGGAAGTGTAAAACCGCGGGAGGGGCATAAAATTTTTTGACCATTCTGAAAAAATCAGATCGATCTGATTGCGTGAAATATCTGAATGTCGTTTTCATTTTTTGAATTTCCTTCCTAAAATTAAAAATAATTCGGTAAAAATGTTTTTGCTTGAAAGATTTTTTAAAATTTTCTGAAATACAGCAAAAATTTTTTGTGTTATTCTTGACTATTTTTATTTTTTTGCTATTATAAACTTAATAGGATTGATTTGAAACGGGTTGATTAAATGGATGCAATTGATGTTAAAATAATCGAATGCCTTAAAATGAATTCAAGAGAAAATGCATCGGTTATCGGCAACAAAGTAAATATGTCTGTTTCGGCTGTTATTGAGCGAATCAAGAAGCTTGAATCAAGCGGGATTATAAAGCAATATACTGTTGTGTTGAACAGCGAAATGCTTGGTATGGATTTGACAGCCTTTGTTTTTGTTAATACGGAGCATCCGAAATATAATGCCGAATTTATTGATTTTGTTTCAAGTCATCCGCAGATAATTGAATGCCATTCTGTGACAGGTGATTTTGATTTTTTACTTAAGGTTTGCGTAAACAATACAAAGGGTCTTGAAAATCTGTTGAATGAAATCAATTGCGTCAGCGGTGTATTTCTTACCAAAACGCAGGTGGTTTTATCAACCGATAAAGAAAACTATTCTGCCGATATTCGAGCGGAGCAGTAATATAAACATTCAGGCTGCCTTAACGGCAGCCTATTTTATTGGTTTTCATCCAAATCAATGTTGTTGGTGTAAATATATTCTGTCAAATAGTCTTTTGTTGCTTCTATATCAAGCACTTCAACCCACTGACCGTTTATTGTTTTCGGTGTCATGTGTTCATCAATAGGTACGCGGTTTTGTTCGATATCAAAAGCAAGCATACTTATTCCTGCTTTGTATGCCAAAGCTGTGATTTCGCCTGCAGACATATCTGTTCGGATGAGAGGAAAAACATCTTGCATGGTTTCAATAATTTTTGAAATACCTGCGTTCTTTGACTGGTTGATAAGAGCAGTTATAACCTTTCGCTGGCGATAAGTTCTCATATAGTCAGTGTCAAGTTTTCTAATGCGGCAATACACAAGAGCTTCTGCACCGTTCATATGAACATTTTCACCATAATCAACCGTGTGTCGGGTTGTTTTATTGATGAATTTTGCTTCTTTTTCTGTTACTTCAACATCAACGCCACCGAGGTTATCTATAATTTGAGTAAACATATTAAAGTCAACCATAACATAATGGTCTATATCTACACCGAAGTTGTATTCAATTGTGTCAACAACAAGCTGGGGACCTCCGTATGAACAAGCGGCATTCAGTTTCGCTTTTTTCCCTTTTGAAGGAATTTCAACCCAGCTGTCACGTAAAAAAGATGTCAGCTTTATTTTTGCGTGTGCAAAATCAACGGAAACAAGAATCATTGAATCTGAACGGGATGATGATTCTGCATTTCCGTCAACACCCAGCAAAAGGATGTTTGAAATAAGTGGGCTGCTTTTGAGTTCAGATGACGATATGTATTCGTTTATCTCAAGATCATTTCTTGTGTAGCCCGATGCAGCGGCAAAAACAAAAATAAATCCTGACAAAAGAACAAAAGCGATAACAAGAATTGTTGTGATAAATTTAAAAAGACGGTGTTTTTTTCTCTTTTTTTGTTTTGGCGGCTTGTCATCTTCGGGCGGAAGTTCCGGTATCGGTTCATCAGGAATTTTTACAACAAAATCGCTTGCTCTGCGCCGTTTGTTTGAAATATATATATCTTCCATTTATTTGTCCTTTCATGTTTTTTAGAACATTTTATATTAATTTTCGCATATATACAATAGATAAAGTGTAAATAATTAAAAATATATCAGCAAATTATTTGACATTTTTGAAAAGGTGATTTAAAATAAATCGAAGCATGTGTGCTGAGCAGGTTGGGCAGTCGCGGGCAGCTTTTGCTGCGTGAGGAAAGTCCGAGCTTCACAGAGCAGGATAACGGCTAACGGCCGCCGAGGGTGACCTTAGGGAAAGTGCAACAGAGATATACCGCCTGCTTTTGCAGGTAAGGGTGGAAAGGCGAGGTAAGAGCTCACCGGCGTGCGGGGAACCGCACGGCCCTGCAAACCCTATCCGAAGCAACACCGACAGGGGGAGGAGCTATGCTCCGGCGTCTGCTCGACGATACTCCGACGGGTGGCTTAAGCCTTACGGCAACGCAAGGCGTAGACAGATGATTGCCTTAAATGACAGAACTCGGCTTACAGACCTGCTCGGCACACTGCTAACTTTTTAGTTAATTGGTTTATATGGATGATTTGGTAACTGTAACGGGTGTTGTGGAATACATAACATTCCAGAATATAGAAAACGGCTACACTGTTCTTGAGTTTTCAAGTGACGGTGAACTTTTTACGGCTACAGGTAATGTGAGCGACCTTTACTGCGGTGAAAAAGTTACTTTTACCGGAAGATGGAGCGTTCATCCCACTTTCGGCAAACAGCTTAAAATTGAAGTGTGTCAGAGAGAAATGCCCGAAACCGCAGCAGATATGCTTTCTTATCTTTCGTCGGGAATTATTAAAGGTGTAAAGGAAAAAACAGCTCAAAAAATTGTTGAACGGTTTGGCGAAGATACATTTTATATAATTGAACATTTTCCTGAGCGTCTTTCGGAAATCAAAGGAATTTCACGTGACAGAGCAAGAGAAATCGCAATTGAATTCAAACGAAGAGCCGCAGAACGTGAAGCTTTGATTTCGCTTGAAAAATACGGAATGACAACCGCAGAATGCCTTAAGGTTTTTAAAACTTTTGGGTCAAGATCTGTTGAAACGGTTGAAAAAAATCCGTATCTTTTATGTTCGGAAGGAATTGGAATATCATTTGAAAAAGCTTGTTCTATTGCCGAACATCTTCCCGTTCCACCTGCGGATGAATACAGAATTGCTGCGGGAATAATTTATGTTGTGCGTCATAATCTCTATAATGGCCATACATGCCTGCCGAGAGAGAAGCTTGTTCCGCCTTGCTGTGATTTACTTGGTTCATCGGAAGATACCGTGGAATTTCAACTTGATAAACTTGTTGAGCAAAAACAGCTTGTATCCGAAAATCTTAACGCAAAAGAATTTGTGTTTTTACCTGATATTTATAATGCAGAAAAAAGAGCGGCAAGTACAGTGCTTTTTATGAAGCATTTTGCGCCGAAGTGTTTTGATAATATTGATGAGCAAATCAATAGAACAGAATTGATAAGCGGTGTGTGCTATAACGAACAGCAGCGACTTGCAATAAAAATTGCCGTTGAAAAGGGGATACTTATTCTTACCGGCGGTCCGGGTACCGGAAAAACAACAACGCTCAGAGGCATCCTTAAGGTTTTTGAAAATCAAGGTCTTGAGGTTGCTCTTGCCGCTCCGACGGGCAGAGCCGCTAAAAGGATGAGTGAATTAACAGGCAGAGAAGCTCAGACAATCCACCGCTTGCTTGAAGTTGAGTGGGACAAAAATGATCGCCCTGTATTTCAACGCAACAAACGTAATCCTTTAAGTGCCGGTGCAGTAATTATTGATGAGCTTTCAATGGTTGATATCATATTGTTTTCAAGTCTTCTTGATGCATTGCCTATCGGGTGCAGGCTTGTTATGGTTGGCGATTCCGATCAGCTTCCGCCGGTAGGTGCAGGTAATGTTCTGCATGATATGATTAATTCAAAAGCGTTGCCTGTTGTTGAACTCAAAGAGGTTTTTCGTCAGGCCATGGAAAGCCTTATCGTAACAAATGCTCATAAAATTGTGAAGGGCGAATTGCCTGAGATAACACGAACCGATAAAGATTTCTTTTTTCTTGAAAGAAATGTTGCTTCGATGGCTGCAAAAACAGTTACGGAATTATGCTCGGAAAGACTGCCTAAGGCATATAGCTATTCTTCTACGGAAGATATACAGGTTCTTTGCCCGTCAAGAAAAGGTGAAGCCGGAACAGTTTATTTAAATAAGCTTTTACAAGGTGCAATCAATCCGCCTGCCAAGCATAAGCGAGAGCATGTTTTTGGTCAGCGTGTTTTTCGTGAAGGCGATAAACTTATGCAAACAAAGAATAATTATAACATTCCTTGGTCGGGCACAGAAAAAGACGGACTCGGTGTGTTTAACGGCGATATCGGCATACTTGAAAAAATCGATGAAGGTGCGCATACATTATATATAAGATTTGATGATAGACTTGCGGAATATCCGTTTGAAGGCGGTAATGAGCTTGAACATGCATATGCCGTTACGGTTCATAAAAGCCAGGGTAACGAGTTTGAAGCGGTTGTAATGCCCGTAACAGGGGTGGTTGATCAGCTTGCATACCGCAACCTGCTCTATACTGCGGTTACGAGAGCAAAAAAGCTTATGATACTTGTTGGTTCAAAAAATACGGTTGAACGCATGGTTAACAATAACAGTAAAGCTAAGCGTTATTCTGCATTAAAAAGCTTTATTATGTTAGGTGATGACGGTTGAATCGTATTCTGAAAGCTCTCATAAAAGCATTTTATCCTCAAAGATGTGCATATTGCGGCAAGCCTATTGCTCATGATGCATTAATGTGCATAGATTGCGAAAAGACTCTGCCTCGGATTGAGGGAAAGGTTTGCGATAAATGCGGCAGAGAAAAGAAAGTATGCTCTTGTAAGAATGCTGAAAATTATTACAAAAGGCTTGTTTCACCGTTTTATTTCAGCGGAAATGTAAGAAAAGGTATTCATGCATTTAAATTCAGAAAGTGTCCCGATAACGCAGAGGCGTACAGCTTTGAAATGGCAAAGGTTGTAAATGAAAGGCTTTCTGATATAAAGTTTGATTTCATAACGGAAATTCCTATGACAGCTAAAAGCGAAAAACGGCGCGGATATAATCAATGCGAATTGCTCGCCAAAGGAATCGGTGAAATACTCGGCATTGAACATAAAAAGAATATCTTGGTAAAGCTGTATGAAACACCAAAGCAGCATAGCTTGAAGCTGTTTCTGAGAAAGGGAAATCTTACGGGCGTTTTCGATGTGAAAAACCTTTATGAGGTTGACGGGAAAACGATTCTTCTTTGTGATGATATATCTACCACGGGCGAAACCCTAAATGAGTGCGCAAAAATGCTTTGGCTTTATGGTGCGAAAGAGGTTTATTGCGTAGCTGTTGCTTTAACTCGAAAGAATAAGTTAAAGAAATAAATATATTACATTATATATAAGGTGGTGAAGTGATGTTTGGCGCAAATATAGGAATTGACCTTGGCACAACTTCTATTGTTGCATATGTAGAGGGAAAAGGTATAGTTATGGCCGAACCCAACGCTGCGGCATATGAAACAGAAAGCGGAAAGCTTGTTGCCGTCGGTAAGCGTGCATGGGATATGATAGGCAAAAATCCGGATTCTATCAGAGTTGTAAAGCCTATGGAGCATGGTGTTGTATCTGACTTTACCGCAACCAAGCATATACTTCGCTATTTCCTATCCAAGATATGCAAAAATATGGTTTTTAAACCGAATGTTGTTGTTTGCGTTCCTTCTATGGCAACAAGTCTTGAGAAAAGAACAATTCTTGATCTCGTGACATCGGCAGGTGCTGCCAAGGCATGTCTTATTGAAGAACCTCTTGCCGCTGCGCTTGGTGCAGGAATTAAAAGCAACAGACCTCTTG
>JBGVNA010000189.1:0-5427 GCA_045125175.1 Acutalibacteraceae bacterium | reverse complement strand
TTGACGACAATTTCTTTTCGGTAACTCCCGAAACAGTAGACGAATTCTTCTCAAAAGAAGTTATTGCGAAGGTGTAAGCTATGGTGATTGTTCAGGTTTGCGTCGGCAGTTCATGCCACCTGAAGGGCTCACCTGAAATTGTTGAGCTCCTTCAGAAAGCCGTTCAAGAACATCATCTTGAAGACGAGGTTACACTTGCCGGAAGCTTTTGCATCGGCAAGTGTAACCGTGTTGGTGTAACAATTCAGGTCAATGATGATGTTCACGTCGGCATAACAAAAGAGAATTTCAAAGAATTTTTCAATGAAAATATTTTATCCGCAGTTGAAAGGAAGTAACAGAATATGAATTGTCTGACCCTTAAAAAATCAAACTGCAAAAACTGTTATAAATGTATTCGCCATTGCCCGGTCAAAGCCATCCGCTTTTCGGGCAATCAGGCGCATATTATAGGTAACGAGTGCATTCTCTGCGGCCAGTGCTTTGTTGTGTGTCCTCAGAATGCAAAGGAAATAGTGAACGAGGTTGAAAAGGTAAAGGTGCTCATTCAGAGCGGTGACCCCGTTGTTGTCAGCCTTGCACCGTCTTTCATTGCAAATTATGACGGCGTCGGAATCAACTCAATGCGTTCGGCACTCCAAAAACTCGGCTTTTTTGATGTTGAAGAAACCGCAATCGGAGCAACAATCGTTAAAAATGAATATGAAAGAATACTTGCAGAAGAAGAAAGAGATGTTATCATTTCTTCCTGCTGTCATTCAATAAATCTTCTGATTCAGAAGCATTATCCCGCAGCACTCGAATATCTTGCCGATGTTATGTCACCAATGCAGGCACACTGTCAGGATATTAAAAAGCGTATTCCCAACGCAAAAACCGTTTTTGTAGGCCCCTGCGTTGCAAAGAAGGACGAAGCTGAATATTACGAAGGTATTGCAGATGCCGTTCTTACATTCGAGGAACTTACCGAATGGCTCAAAGAAGAAAATATTGAGCTTGAAGCAGTTTCGGATAAAGATGAATTCAGCCGTGCCAGATTCTTCCCCACAACGGGTGGCGTGCTCAAAACAATGACCGAAACGAGCGACTATACATACGTTGCCATTGACGGCGTTGAGAATTGTATAGCTGTACTTAAGGATATTGAAAAAGGTAAGATTCATAAGTGCTTTATTGAAATGTCATCTTGCGTGGGCAGCTGCGTAGGCGGTCCCGTTATTGAAAAATATCACCACACCTCAAACATCAAGGACTATATTGAAGTTGCAAACTATGCAGGAAGCAAGGATTTTGAGGTTGACCAGCCTAAAGCAATCGAGCTCAAAAAGAATTTCAGTTTCATCGAAAGAAAGCTTCCTTTGCCTTCAGAAACGGAAATCAACAACATTCTCCGTCAGATGGGCAAATTCAAGCCGTCAGACGAACTCAACTGCGGTTCTTGCGGCTATAATACCTGCCGTGAAAAAGCAATTGCAATTTCACAGGGCAAGGCAGAATTTTCAATGTGTCTGCCTTATCTTAAGGATAAAGCAGAAAGCTTTTCCGACACAATCGTAAAAAACACTCCCAACGGACTTATCGTTCTCAACGAACAGCTTGAGGTTCAGCAGATAAATACCGCCGCAAGAAAAATTATGAATATCCGTAGTGCATCCGATGTTCTCGGTGACCAGGTAATCAGAATCCTTGACCCCAGCGTATTTATGACCGTTCTTTCAACGGGCAGAGATGTCCGTGACCAGCGTGTATATCTTGCAGAATATAAGAGATACGTTGAGCAGACTGTTGTTTATGACCGTGACTCGCATCTTCTTATCGGAATTATGCGTGACGTAACCGACGAAGAAGCGGAGCGTGAAAAGAAAGAAAGCATCAGCCGTCAGACCGTTGAGGTTGCTGACAGAGTTGTTGAAAAGCAGATGCGTATTGTTCAGGAAATTGCATCACTTCTCGGGGAAACAGCTGCCGAAACAAAAATCGCTCTTGCGAAGCTGAAGGAGTCGATTACCGATGAATGATTTGTGTGCAGATATCGGCTATAAAAGTGTCAATCACTACGGCGAAGAGCTTTGCGGCGACCACGTTGATGTTGTTGAACAGGATGAAAATTCAACCGTTATCGTTCTTGCTGACGGTCTCGGCAGCGGTGTTAAAGCGAGCATTCTTTCAACACTGACATCAAAGATAATTTCAACAATGATGGCAGAGGGTTTGCCTCTTGAAGAATGTGTTTCAACCATTGCCGCAACCCTTCCCGTATGCTCCGTCAGAGGTGTAGCATACTCTACTTTTACTATCATTCACCTCAAGAATAATGATGTTGCCGAAGTTATTCAGTATGATAATCCGCAGGTAATCATCATCCGTGATGAAGAAAACTACGATTATCCCAAAACAGAAATGAACATCGGCGGAAAAAAGATTTTCAAGAGCGTAATAAAACTTCGTGAAAACGATATTTTTGTTGCAATGAGTGACGGATGTCCCCATGCGGGAATCGGTATGTCATATAATTTCGGCTGGAAAAGAGAGGATATAATATCTTTTATGGAAACTCTTGCTCCCGTCGGTTATACTGCCAAAACCCTTTCAACAATTCTTGTTGACGAATGCTTTAAGCTTTACGGCGGCAAGCCCGGTGACGATGCAACGGCTTGTGTTGTAAGAATCAGAAAGCGTGAGCCGATGAATATTCTTTTCGGACCTCCGTCAAACAGAGATGATGCAAACAGAATGATGTCACTTTTCTTCTCAAAAGAGGGCAAGCACATCATCTGCGGCGGCACAACCTCATCAATTGCCGCAAAATATCTTAACAAACCGATTAAAGCGAGCCTCAATTTTGAAAAAGCCGATGTGCCTCCGATTGCAGAAATCGAAGGCGTTGACCTTGTAACAGAAGGTGTTATCACCGTCAACAAGGTGCTTGAATATGCCAAAGATTATCTCGGCGAAAACGAGCATTATGAGCATTGGAGCCTGAAGCGTGACGGCGCTTCCTTAATCTCCCGCTTGCTTTTTGAGGAAGCGACTGATATAAATTTCTATGTAGGCAGAGCAATTAACCCTGCTCATCAGAATCCCGATCTGCCAATAAACTTCAGTATAAAAATGAATCTTGTTGAGGAGCTTTCGGCTTGCCTCAAAAAGATGGGAAAACGCATCAAAGTGAGTTACTTTTAAGGAGAATTGATATGAGAAAGTTTGATACAAAAGTTCAGCATCTCAAATATAAGGTTTTGAGAGAGGTTGCAAGACAAGCGTGGAATGATACCTTGTTTGACAATCTTCTCGATATTCCCAAAACCCTTGTTCCCGGAAATGAACCCACTATGCGTTGCTGTGTTTATAAAGAGCGTGCAATTCTTGCCGAAAGAGTAAAAATTGCAATGGGCGGCGATAAACTTAACCCCAATGTCATTGAAGTTATAGATATCGCCTGCGACGAATGTCCCGTCGGCGGTTATGAGGTAACAAATGCCTGCCGTGGATGTCTTGCTCACAGATGCGAGGATGTATGTAAAAAGGGCGCAATCACGTTTGATAATAACCATGTTGCCCATATCGACAAATCAAAGTGTGTTGAATGCGGTGCGTGTGCAAAGGTTTGTCCTTACACAGCGATTGTCAGCCGAAAAAGACCTTGTCAGAGTGCTTGCAAAATCAAGGCTATTTCAATGAATGAGCAGAAAGCGGCAACTATCAACAACGATAAATGTACTGCTTGCGGTGCCTGCGTTTATCAGTGTCCCTTTGGTGCCATAATGGATAAATCATATATGGTAAACGTTATCGACATCATCAAAAAGAGCGAAGAAAACAAAAAATACAAGGTTTACGCAGTTGTTGCTCCGTCAATTTCAAGCCAGTTCACCTATGCAAAGCTCGGTCAGGTTATCAGCGGACTTAAAGAACTCGGTTTCTTTACCGTAGTTGAAGCGGCACTCGGTGCGGATATGGTTGCAATGGCTGAGTCAAAAGAGCTTGCCGAAAAAGGCTTCCTCACAAGCTCATGCTGTCCCGCATTCGTTTCTTATGTAAAATCTGCGTTCCCTGCACTTGCAGAGCATATTTCGCATAATCTTTCACCTATGGCGGCACTTGCAAAATATATCAAAGAAACAAGCGAAGAAGCAAAGGTCGTTTTTATCGGACCTTGCACTGCAAAGAAAGCAGAGGCACAGCTTGAATCGGTAAAGCCTTATGTTGACAGCGTACTGACCTTTGAAGAGCTTCAGGCACTCTTTGACAGCAAGGATATCGATATAACAACTCTTGAAGAAGACGTGCTTGATAATGCATCGTATTTCGGTAGAATTTTCGCAAGAAGCGGCGGACTTTCGGATGCAGTTTCGCAAGCAATGAAAGAGCAGAATATTGAGTTCGACCTCAAGCCTGCAGTCTGCGACGGAATTGAGGCATGCAGAATGGCACTTCTCAAAAAGAGCAAGAATGTTCTTGACGCAAACTTCATTGAAGGTATGGCTTGTGTCGGCGGATGCATCGGCGGTGCAGGATGCCTCACCCACGGTGAAAAGAACAAATCCGAGGTTGATAAATACGGCAGAGAAGCAATGGAAAAAACAATCTCCGACGCCGTTTCAATTTTAAAATAACGAATCATATATCTACCCCAATCTTTGACGAAAGCACCGAGTGATTAAGCATGGTGCTCATAAAACAGTAATTTGAAGAATTGTTATTTAGAGCATCTGTCCGACAGGGTTGGTAAAACAAATTCAGCAGGCAACATCCTGAAAAATGGTTGTTGCCTGCTTTGATTTTTATATTATATTTTCAACAAACTGTTTTGCGGCTCTGGCGGAGCGTGAGCCTTTTTCGAGGGCAAACTGTTCCGCTTTTATTTCAAGTTCAGCTGTATCGCATTTAATACCTTTTTTGTTTGCAAGGCTGCGAACGATATCAAGATATGTTTCTTTGTTCGGCTTGCTGAAGGTGATATGAATTCCGAATCTGTCGGAAAGAGAGATAATTTCCTGAACGGTATCGTTAAAATGAACGTCATCACCCTCACGGTCGCTGAATTTTTCTTTGACAATATGACGGCGGTTGCTTGTTGCATAAATCACAACGTTATTCGATTTTGCCGATACAGAGCCTTCAAGAACAGCTTTGAGTGCACTGAAATTATCATCATCCTTTTGAAAAGACAGGTCATCAATAAAAAGAATGAATTTCAATGGATTTTCCGACAATTCATCAAGAATTGTCGGTATTTCGTGAAGCTGCTCTTTACGCACCTCGATTATCCGCAGCCCATCTTTGTAAAGCTCATTGACAACGGCTTTTACTGTTGAGGATTTACCCGTTCCTGCATCACCCGTCAAAAGAATATTCGCCGCCGCTCTGCCTTCAAGCAGAGCTTTTGTGTTATCAAGAATAATTTTCTTTTCACGCTCGTATCCG
>JBGVNA010000188.1:0-12028 GCA_045125175.1 Acutalibacteraceae bacterium | reverse complement strand
CCTGAGCCTTATTCGCTTGTATTGGGCAAGATAAAATAATTTTTGCAGAAAGGATTTATGCTATGAAAAGGATTTTTTATAAAGTATTGTCGCTTCTTTTGTGTGTTACTATGCTCTTTACCATAAATTGTGTGAGCTTTGCTCATTCTGAAATTGAAGATGAGTATAAATATGTTACAGAAGAAAATGTGATTCCCGAAGATGAAAAAACAGCTGAAAAGTCCGGAATAATGTTATTTTTTGAAAATGTTAGATCTTATTTTTTGATGTTTGTTATAGTTGTCTTTGGTGCTGTTGGCGGAACCATCGGTCCGTGGATAGGCAAACTTTTATAAGACAAGGGTAAACAACGCCTACTGCTGTTGCTATTGCCGCCGGCAGTAGGGTTAAGTTGATTTAATATATAAGAACTGATATAATTGTTATGAAGTTCGATTAAAGTATAGGAGAAATTTATGTATGTACCATTTAAAAATAACAGTTCAGTTATTAAGAGAAAGATGAAATATGATAGAAGCATATAAAGAAACATTAGAATACATAATCGAAACTATTGCAAAATCATATACAGTTATTTTATCTGTTAATTTAGTTGCGTTGATTGCGTGTGTTCTCTTGAAAAATAAATACAATTTAAAGAAAATAAGAGTTTTGCTGATAGTAATTTTAATATGTGCAAGTTTTTGTTTTACGCTTGTTTTGGTTCCGAGAGTGGTCGATTTGCAGCAAAGCAATTATATAACCATTGAGGATGCGAAATTAGTTGTTGATGAAACCAATGTTCTTAAGAATTCAGGAAGTATAATGTTTTACGGAATAGCGGATGCTTTTCCGAAAGAGGGTAAAAGCATTAAAGTGTTAGGCGTGAACTTTTTTGAACTATCACAGAATCCAAAAGAAGAATACTACGGTGATATAGTTTATGCAAAATATTCACGACAGCTGATTGCTGTTAAATGAAAAGCAAGGAGTATGTGTAATGAAAATTCTTGATAACAGTGACAAACATCTGCAATCAATCTTACCTCGTATTATTTATGAAAAGCTTAATAAAGAAGCTATTAAAATTAAGTTTATCGGCGGCGGTAGTTACGGTAGGGTTTATAAAGTTTTTCTGTCCGATGGTGAAAACATTGCTGTCAAAGGTTACAAGCTTCAGGAAATGCATACTGAAGAAGCCTATCAGCTTGATTTTTTAGCGAAAAATACAAGTATTAAAATGCCGGAAGTCATTTTTACATATGAAGATGATGATACTGCAATTTTAGCTATGAGCTTTGTTGAGGGTAAAAATGTATTAAATCCCATCTATTTAATAAAAAGTAAAAGTCAAAAGCAACAATTTGCTGATGAGGTTATTTCAGGTATGCTTGAATGGCACAGTGTTACAAACGATAAGTTTGGTTCTTTATCAAACCCAACTTTTGATAGTTGGTATGACTATTATAAAATAAAAAGACAGGAACCTTGGCTTAAGTCATTGAAGGAATTAAGCGACAATGGCAAATTTAGCAAGAAAAAAATGGATTTACTTTATGAAGCGACAAAACTTTTTAATAATCTGCCTCAGGAAAACACCACTCCCGTACTTATACATGCCGACCTTAATATTATGAATATAATGGCTGATCCTAAGACATTTAAACTTACTGCTTTTATAGACCCTTGTGGCAGCATTTGGGCAGACAGAGAATATGACTTATTTCAGCTTCGCAATATGTGGGGCGATGCTTACGGCTTATATGAAACTTATAAGAGAAAATGTCAACTTTCTGAATTTACTGATTTCAGGGTCGCCTATTACGGTGCAATGCTTGAAGCATCAATGAGGCTTAAAGGCGGACATACCATACCTCTTTGGGAAGACCTGAATTTTGCTCGATTAAAAAAAGAGATGAAAAATATATAAAAGTCAAATTAAAAACTAGGAACTTATTTCTGCTCTGGAAAACACTCTTGTTGAATTGCCCAAAAAGGAAACATTCAAAGGTCAGTTTTATAACAGCAAAGAACTTGATGAGCTTTTCAAAGTCATTAAAGGAGACCCTGCTGAATTTGGAATTATTGTCGGTGCTTTCTACGGATTAAGAAGAAGTGAAATAATAGGTTTAAAATGGAGTTCAGTTGACTTTGAAAACAAAACATTCACTATTGACCATACCGTAGTACAACTTACTGTTGATGGGAAAACAACGCTCGTTGAAAAAAACAGAGCAAAAAACAAATCAAGCCGCAGAACCTTACCTCTTGTAAAACCTTTTGAAGACTTACTTATCAAAATGAAAAAGGAACAAGAAGAAAACAGAAGGCTATGCGGGAACTCGTATTGTAAAGATTATTTAGACTATATTTATGTTAATGAAATTGGCGAAAGAATCAAACCGAATTATTTAACTCAACACTTCCCCATTATACTGGAGAAAAACAACTTAAAAAAGATTCGTTTTCATGATCTTCGCCACAGCTGTGCAAGCCTTTTGATTTCTAACGGTGTACCTATCAAGCAGGTATCAGAATGGTTAGGGCATAGCGATATTTCAACAACTGCAAACATTTATGTTCATTTAACAATGGATTCTAAAATTGAATCGGCAAATGCGATTTTAGGTTTCTACCCAACGATATAAAAAATCACGGGTTATCGCAACATAACCCGTGATTAAATAAGGTGGTGCCGATGGTGGGACTCGAACCCACACGGGTATTCCCAAAGCATTTTGAGTGCTTCACGTCTGCCAATTCCATCACATCGGCGTATTTCAGACTCTGACTTCACAAAATCTACCAAAAGTAAAAAGGGGTCGATTTCGGGGGTCGAATCAAAAATAGCAAAATATTGAGTTTTGAAAGTGCTGATATATCAACGGTTTTGAGATTTCGTAAAATATTTTACGAAGTAGATTTTGAGTCTGGCACGTCTGCCAATTCCATCACACCGGCAAATCAGCTTTTCTATTATAACGTAACAGTTTTCAAAAATCAAGTGTTATAAATAAAAAAGCTTATTTTTTTAATTATCAATCCCATTCGCAGCCCGTGACCGTATCCATATCAATACCTTTGGTTTCATGGGTTTTGCGAACAAGAGCAACAAATGCCGCAACAAAGCCGGGAACAAGGAGAGCAAAGCACACAGTTCCGGTAACGCTGTTACCGAGTATTGTTATAAGAGGCAGACTTACAGCGTATGAAAGAACAACGCCGACTGCCGTTACAATAAACTGAGCGGACATTGCAGACGAACGCAGATTGGTAGGCGAAGACTCACCTATCATCATAATAAGAACATCATTGGTTGAATAATAGCTGCCGATGCTTGCTCCGCAGAGAAAACCGACAAGATAGGGAGTCCAAGCCATTTTTGCGCCGACAGAAAAACCGATAAATGCTATAAGACAGTTAACGGCTGTTGTAATTGCAGCGGTTTTTCTTCCCTTGGAATCCGAAATAAACCCCATAATAACCTGCGAAACGGCACAGCCGACAGGGAACATGAACAACGCCGTTGTAACGGGTCCGACGCTGACAGCGTTCATCACTTCTTCGCCCAAGGTTGAAAACAATCCGTTTACAACATAATTTTCGGCGTATCCGTATGAAAGAATAACCTGATAATTAATTGTAGCGATAAAGCCGAGATTAACAAGAGCCGAGGTTATGTAGAGCCAGCGGAGCTGATTATGCTTCATCGCAAACTTAAGGGCATGAACGAGACCGCCTTGTGCATTTTGAGAACTGTTGCGCTCTTTTTCCGCTTTTCGTTCTTCATCGGTCATTCGCAAATAACGCAGACGTGACTCCATAAAGGTATCTGTTTCTCTGGCGCAGAAAAGAGCGATGAAGCTTGTCACAAGACCGATAACGGCAGGAACAAGATAAACAAGACGCCACTGAGAAGCCTCCTGCATAAGCATCCTTCTCATAAACGGAATAAGCATTACCGACATGTTGGCAATAAATTTAATGACGGAATAAACCCTTGCTCTGTGCTTTGACGGCGAAGATTCCATTATAAAAACAACATGCATATCATGAGGGATAAAAAACTGCACCATGCAAGCACCGACAAAATATAACACAAGATTGCCGGAAAGAAAAATTATAAGCATAGCCAAGCTCATGCCGAAAGTGTTGATAACAAGAAATTTCTTTCTTCCCCAACGGTCAGCAAGAGGTCTGTAGAAAAGTCCCAAAGCCTGAAACGGCACAACAAGAATTGAAAGAATATCAAGTAAACCTACAGAGCTTTCTCCGTATTTTGAAAACAGATCATTTGCAATCTCCGTTTCATCAAAGTGCCTATCTGTGATGCAATTTCATCCGTTGCATAGATTAGAGTAATAATGAAAATAACATAAACAAAGTAAAGGTTTCTTTTCGGACGTGTCTTCTCCTTTTCCCACTTTTTTATTTCCTTTTCTCTTCTCATCTGCTGATTATGGAGCTTTTCGGGCGTTAATTCTTTGGTTTTCATTGCCTCGCTCCTTTTTACAGCTTAATAAGCACCGTTTTGATTTCCCACGGACGGAAGCTGAGCTTGCCGTCGGTCACTTTTGAAATTACGTTACCGAGCAAATCGGTTTCGGCGCATACCGTTCCGACCGATGAACAAAACTCTGCAGTTGCAGATTCATCCGAATAGTTACAGAAGCGTGCAAGAACATTGCCGTTTTCAGGATAAAACGTTGTCAGAACAACCTCACCGCCGTCTGTTTTAAGATTTGCAGCTGTGAACTGACTTAAATCGCCGTTACCCTTTGCAACAGAAACAACCTCAGGCGGGTATGCATATGATACGGCTTTTCTGTGAATATCAGCATCGGAAAGAGATGAGTCAAACGGCAGAATCGCAAACTCATCCTCATAAATTCCGTCAAGAATTCTTGTTCCGCACATGTATGAATTAGAATAAAGAAGAGGTATTGAAAGGCGGTTGCCGCTGACTGCCGAACCCATGCAGCCTTTATTCATAACAGCAAAACCGTTTTTGCTGTCACGAAGGCAAACCCAATAGATACCGTCAAGATGTGTTGTTGAATTGAAAGCTTCCTCATGAGAAACCTTTTCATTAATAAGAATAAGGTCATCCTTATACCAATAATCCTCTGTTACGCGTATATCACCGCTCCAGTCCGAAATTGAATAAGGCAGGTCACGAACCATACGGCGATCATTATCAAGGCAAAGATTCATATTGAAGCAAAGCTTGCCTTCGTGACGGTGACCCTCAACGGTAAGCGATTTTTGCAGACCCATTTTTTCGCCGAGCCTGCCGACATGCTCGCCATGCATTTCAAAACGGGTTTTGCAATCGATTCTGGGAGAATTGCCGTTGAAACGCATTTCGAATCTGTAAGGAATTCCACCTATTTCGCCTTTCTGCACCGCTGTTGCGAAACAATCTGAAATATTTACACTCCACGTACCTTTTGAAACGCAATCCTTATCTTCGACGCATGCGCTGAAAAGCTCACCGTTACCGTTATCAAATATACGGCGGCCGGATGCAATCTCATCTATATATGAAATACCTGCTTCCGTAAGCTTAAGTTTGTAACAAGGAGTTACAAGCACACCTGTTTCAGATGACCACAAATATTCATATTTCTCATTATTTTTCGAAATGCGCTTTGATGTGAAGGCGGGAAGCTCAACACGAATAAGCTTTGAATCCTCAGCCTCAACCCATTCATCCACAGCAAACGAATGATTATTTATTGCAAGGACAGAATCTCCGTTTTCATCAGCAAAGCGTGCCGCAACAGCCTTAAGCGATTCCGATTTTACGCCATAAGATTCTTTAAGCGAAGCAGGAATAAATCTGCGTGAAAGGTCAAGCAAGCCGCAGATTGTTACATCGTGATGCTGAGCAGCAAGGGCATATTTCCATGCCTCATCAAGCTTTTCATTTTGTGCAGATGCGCCTAACATAACCGCAAGAGCATTGAGCTTTTCCGCCTGAACGGCAGCAACTTCAGCTTCACGGCATCCGTTAAATATTTCATTACCGCAATAACCCCACGGCATCTGAACATGGAAATCGTTATCTGTTGTTTTAAGCTCATCCTTTGCTTCGCCGTAAATATCGGGGATATCCTCGAGGAGAACATATTCATAGTTTTCTTTCTCTTCAATATAAGCTGTTACAGGCTCGATTTCCTGTGTTAAATCATCATATCTTGAAGCAAGAAGCGGTGAATATTTTGAAAACATCTCTTCAAAATCTTCAAGTGAATAACGCTTATCTCTCGGCCAGCGTGAAAGAATCCAGTTGTCAACCGTGCAGCAGTTAAATCCCCTGCCCTGCTTGTCATATGTGGGAACAGCAGGAACTTCGGTAAGATCCTTGCCAATCCATCTTCCCCAGGCGGAATCAAAGGTTCTCGGATAACCGTAACCCATTACATGCGAGCGAAGAATTGCCGCATCGTATCCGCAGAGCTTGATAAGCTGCGGGGTCTGATTGTTGAGAGCAAATTCTGAAATACAGTAAACATTTGGAGTTTTGCCGAAATAATGAAGATTTGTACGAACAGCATAGATAAGCTGACGTGCATTGGATTCTTCTGAAATTGAAAGAGAAAGCGGCTGACCGTAAGTGGTTGCCCCAAGGCCAACCCTATCGGGATACTTTTTGAGCAATTCCGCTATCATATCAACAATTTCAGGGTCGCATTTTGAAAATTCATCGAAAGTAAACGACTCATAATCAAGACCGATTTTAAGCTTCGGATATTTCTCCATCCACTCAAAAATATTTTTAAGACGAGGTTTAACCTCATCTTTCCAAAGAACATAGCCGCCATGGTCATAGGTTAAAATGTAAAGTTTCTTTTTTTCCATAAGATCACCTCTTATTCAATTTGTTCCGTCAATTAAATTTTACAGAAAAACCACTGCAAAGTCAATTTATTATTTATCAAATACAATATTTTATTTAAACATTAAATATAGTGGATTATAACTTTCATCGAAAAAGCTGACTGATTTAAAATCAGTCAGCCGTTTTTTACTTAAGCAAACATTTTATAAACCAAATAAAATTGCCCTGTATGTATCGTTTATATGACTTATCCGAAACTATTTTGCTGTCAACAAGCAAATTGTCGAAAACACCTTCACCGCCGATATTTTCAACCTCAAGAACAGCATTTTCGGTATCCCCCCTGAAACCCAATCGGAAATTTGTTGCAACTGAGTTGAATTTGCCGTCAGCCTTGATTCCTACTTCCTTTCCGCCGCTTGCCGAATACCAGAAGCAAAAACAATTATCATAAATATTTGAGATATTTCCGAGTGTACGGAAACCGATGCAAAACTGGTCGCTGTAACAAAAATCATAAATGTTGTTGCCGCCCTCGTCAAGAAATCCGCAGCTGTTTTCATAATCGGTGTAATCCGAATAATAAAGCGGGTGAATATTTCTCAACGAATTTGAAGAGGATTTGAGATAAACGCCGGTAAAAACATTACCTATTCGCATATTGGTAAATGTGTTGTCATAACCCTCAACCAGAATTCCGATTGAATCCGTGCCGCCTGTTCCGATTATGTTGGTATCGCTGACATCAGCATCGGACGAAGAGCTGTTTGCACCGTATTTAATATAAATTCCGATAACAGTATTTTTGATTGAAACATTGCGTATTGCAGTTTCTCTGCCGCTGTCAATGCTTACACCGTTTGCTTTTCCGCTGCCGTCAATTACGCCGCCCGTAAGAGAATAGTTGCTGCCCGCTGTATGTGTATCATTTGCAGCGTCTTTGCCGCCGAGACGAATCATTGCTTCGTCACCTGTCCAATTATCTGTCGCTTTTAAAACAGCATAATTTGAAAGCTGCAAATCAACACTTTTTCTCGGATCTGCGGGAGTACATATCGGCTTGCTTATAAGATAAACTCCGTCGGGAAAATAAATTGTTCTGTTAGGATTGTTGTTGATAATCTGCTGAAGCTCATCCGAAACATCTGCTGAACCATCGTTCGAAATATAATCCGTTACAACAACATAGCCGAGTGCCGATGCTGCACTTTGCGATGATATTTCCGCAGCATAAGCAATATCAACTGCTGTATTCATTTCGCCTTCCATCTCTTCAATCGTTGCAAGAGAATTGCTTTCGTAAGCAACAGGAAGCTCCGAGGTTAATGTTTCTCTTCCGAAGTAAAACACTCCTGCTGAAACAACAACAGATACAACTGTAACAACAGAGATTAATCTTTTCATTTTTGCCTCCATATCATTTAAGGCTTTTATACTCTTCTTCAGTAATTTCAATTACTCTGCCATGCTTGAAGCCGTAAGGGAACGTAAACTGCTCAGGTACGCGCTCAAAATTCATATCGCCCGATTTTGATGAAACAAAAGGAACATATCCCATTTGGGATTTTTCGCAACCGAAGAAATCAAGCATCATGCACCATCTGCCGTCAGGCAGAGTATAAACTGTAGGGCCTTCGTATGAACCTGGACGATCTATCTTTTCATCCATATATTTCTCAAAGGCTTTATCGTGTTCAAAAGGTCCGTAAAGATTGTCGGATGTTGCGTGCATATTCATGGGAGGATGCTCGGCATTTTTATAGAAAAGATGATATACACCGTCAACCTTTTGAATATGTGTATCGAGAATCTCATTATCCTTTGTAAAATAAAGTTTAGGTTCTGAGAAAGTTTCAAAATCCTTGGTTGTGCAGCAATAAATTGACATATGAGTAAAATTATCCTCTGCAACGGTTGAACCCCAGTGAATGAGGTATTCTTCGTTGATTTCATCAAAGAAGATTTCCGGCGCCCAAAGGCAGCCGAAATCATCTCTGCCGAAATAAATCAACTTTTCCTCGGAAAAGTTTACAAGGTCATCGGTTTTCCACATACGCAGACATTTGCTGCCTGTACTGTTGACCTTTTTCCAGTCAACACGATATTGTTCATCCATGCGATAAGCAATGCAGAGGTCAGTTGTAAGAATAACAAATCCGCCCGTATGAAGTCTGGTTATTTCGATATCACGGCAACCCTTTTCGCCGAGATTTGCTGTTAAAACAGGATTTCCGCCGTTAACCTGCTCCCAATTTATTCCGTCAAAGCTTTTGCCGAAATAAACCTGCTCACCGTCGGGAGTAACTTTTTCTTTAAAGTGCGTAAATAAATAAGGCATAACAGTCTCCTTTATTTGAGTATTTTCCATTCCTGTTCTTTAAAGCCTGTCAAAACAATATTTTGGCTTATGATTAACGGTCTTTTAACAAGCATTCCGTCTGATGCAAGAAGTCTGAGTTGCTCTTCCTCTGTCATTAACGGAAGCTTTTCCTTAAGCTCCATTGATTTATAAAGCAAGCCGCTTGTATTAAAAAATTTTTTCAAAGGCAGGCCGCTCTTTTCATACCATTCGCAAAGCTCTTCATAAATCGGATTTTCTTCTTTGATATGGCGGTCAACATATTCAATTCTGTTTTCATCAAGCCATTTTTTTGCTTTTTGGCATGTTGTGCATTTAGGATATTCTATAAAAAGTACCATTAAAATTCCTCCTTGATTTTCGCAAGAATAGCATCATCCGCAGGGCAAAATCTGTATTGTTCAATTTCGTCAGGAGTTATACTTTTTATATCGTTATGCTCCAATTTCAGAGGAATACCCTCGGCAATTTCAGCATTAAAAAGAGTCAGATGAATTGTTATATCGGGATATTCATGATCAACCTCCATGAATACATCTCCGACCCTGACCGTTACTCCGATTTCCTCCCGACATTCTCTCACAAGAGCTTCTTCAAGGGTTTCTCCCTGTTCAACCTTACCACCGACAAACTCCCACTGATACGCACGGGTTTTCGTTACGGGACGCTGAAATATCATAAACTTATCACCGTCACGGATAAGTGCAGCCACTACCTGTACCATAATAATTTCCTCCTTGATATTAAGTTTAATTTATAGTATTTTCAAACAATTGTCAACAAAAAACAGTTAAATAAATTCAACAAATCGCATTTCATTTCGTTGTGCAATATGCACACATAAAATTCACACAAAACAGCCTTTCTTGTGCCAATAAATAATTTTAATTATATCGCTTTAATGTATTAAATTTTGGGTTGACTTTAGGGCCTCTTTTATATATAATAAATAGAAACCTTATAGTGCATAAGTGTTATTTTATTTAGCATTAGCATATTCCGTCAGGAGATGCTGTTCAAAAGGAGAGATTAGCATGAAAAAAATCACAATCGCAGACGCAACGCTCAGAGAGTGCGCTCGCAGGGGTGATATCGCCCTCAGTTTCAAGGAGAAAATCGAAATTGCAAAGCTTCTTGATAAGCTCAATATCGATGTTATTGAAGCTGCACCAATCACAGATGAAAAAATTGACACCCTTGTATTGCGCACTATAAGTCCCCTCCTACAGAACAGCATTCTATCCTGCCCCGTCGGAAGCTCGGTTGAGGAAGCAGACAGAGCCATGAAATCAATTTCAGGCACAAAGAAGCCCAGACTTCTCGTTTCCCTTCCCGTTTCGGCAGTTCAGATGGAATATTTTTATCACAAAAAACCCGCACAAATGCTTGAGCTCATTGCAGCTCTCACTGCACACTGCGCATCCTTATGCAGCGACGTTGAATTTTCCGCAGCGGATGCGACAAGAGCGGACAAGTCCTATCTTTTTGAAGCCGTTAAAACAGCTATTGAAAACGGTGCAAAAACCGTTACATTGTGTGACACAGCCGGTGCGCTTCTTCCCACGGAATTTGCCGCACTTATAGAAGAAATCTACGAAGCAGTTCCTGCTGCAAAAGATATCACTGTATGTGCTGAATGCAGCAATGCACTTGACATGGCAAACGCATGCGTATTCTCATGCATCGGAGCTGGGGCAACCCAGATTAAAACCTGCATCGGCAGCGAAGCTCTTCCCAATCTTGAGCACGTTATGAAAGCGCTTCAGGTTAAGGGTCACACCCTTGATGTCAGCTACGGTGTTAATTCAATGGCAATCAACCACTCTGCCAACCAGATTCTCCGCATGACAAGCGAAAGCCACAGCGGTTCAACACTTAACGGCACAGTATCCGCATCCGCAAGCACCGTTCTTCTTGACGACACAGCCGATATCACAAAGGTAAGCAAGGCCATCGTGTCACTCGGCTATGAGCTTTCGGAAGATGACACTTCAAAAGTATTTGAAGCATTCAAGAATGTTTCAGTCAAAAAACAGATTGGTGCAAAAGAGCTTGACGCTCTTATTGCAACGGTTGCTCATCAGGTACCCCCTACATACAGAGTTCAGAGCTTTGTTCTCAACTCCGGAAATCTTATTTCTTCAACAGCAAACATTGTTCTCGAAAAAGGCAGCCGAACTCTTAAGGCAGTCGGCATGGGTGACGGCCCTGTTGATGCCGCATTCCGCACAATTGAGCAGATTATCGGTCACCATTATGAGCTTGACGATTTCCAGATTCAGTCTGTTACTGAAGGCCGTGAGGCAATGGGTGAAGCTCTTGTCAAGCTTCGTTCAAACGGCAAGCTTTATTCAGGCAAGGGTATTTCAACCGATATTATCGGAGCAAGCATCATAGCTTATGTGAATGCTCTCAACAAGATCGTTTATGAGGAGGAAAATGTATGAAGCTGTCTTTCTCAACAAACGGCTGGCAGGAGCTTTCATGGGCAGAGTTTGTAAACACTGCAAACGACCTTGGCTTCAGCGGAATCGAAATTCATAACATAACAGATAAAAGATTTACAGGTGCAGAGGCACCTTTCAACAAAGCAAATTCTTCAGCAACTGTTCATAAGCTTCTCGAAAAATCTCTTTCCATCCCCTGTATTGATACATACTGCAACATTGCGGATGAAAAAGCAGCTGATGAAGGCTTTGAAGAAATTGCAACAGCAATCGAAATTGCAGCAAGAATCAGATGTCCATACGTAAGAATTCACGCTTATGCAACAGGCGCAGAAAAGAAAGCAGAGGATGCCGCAGTTATTTCACTTATCGGCAGACTTATCGAAAAGGCCGAGCAGG
>JBGVNA010000187.1:0-3104 GCA_045125175.1 Acutalibacteraceae bacterium | reverse complement strand
AATAACGCTGCTGAAAGATATCCTGATTTCTGTGCTTTGGAATTTGAAAAAAATAAAATCACTTATAAAAAGCTCATATTTCAAATTAACGTTATCGCAAAAGCACTTGTTAATAACGGAATAAAAAAAGGAGACATCATTTCTGTTATATCAATCAACACTCCTCAAGCAGTAATGATGGTTTATGCTGCCAACAGAATCGGTGCAATTGTTAACATGATACACCCTTTGCTTTCCCCCACTGAAATGGAAACCTTTATCAAAAACACAAACAGTACCGCCATTTTGATTTTGGAGCAGATATATCCGAAAATTGAAAAAATCGCATGGGAAAAAGGGAAAAAGCCCAAAATAGTGATATCAAAAATAGTTGATTATTTACCTTGGTATTTAAAACCCATTTATTCATTGTCAAACAAAAGTACTGTTTCGTTAAATCCTCTGCATGATATAATATACTGGAATGATTTTATACATGATAAATCAATCCGTGAAATCCAGCTACCGATTGATGACGGCAAAGGCAATGACACTGCAATGATTATGTACAGCGGAGGTAGCACCGGAACACCGAAGGGTGTAATGATTACAAATCTCAACCTCAACAGCTATGCTATTCAGGGCTACGAAGTCTGCGGTGTAAAAAATCCGGAAGGTAAAAGATTTCTGGCAATATTACCTTTGTTTCACGGATACGGTTTTGCGGGAGGAATTCACAGCAATTTGTGCAGAGGTGTGCATATATATCTGATGCCTAAATTTGAATTCAAAAAAAGTGTAGATCTTATTTTCAAGAAAAAAATAAATCTTATATATGCTATTCCGGCATTGTACGAAGCCTTAATTCGCAGCGAACAAATTGAAAAAAATGACTTATCTTTTTTGGAATGTCTTATAAGCGGCGGTGACAAGCTTCCTGACAAGCTTTATAACAAGCTTGTCAAGCTTCTGCAGAACGGAAATGCAAAAGCAACGCTTTGTGACGGTTACGGTCAGACGGAATGTCTGTCAGGTTGCACTACCAACCCCTATTTTGCGGTTAATCCTAAAAGCGTTGGCATACTCAACCATGACATGTCAGCAAAAATTGTTGAGCCGGGCACGCACAAAGAAGTTCCAAACGGCACGGACGGCGAGCTTTGCATCAACGGTCCGACCGTAATGAAGGGTTACTATAAAAACGAAGAGGAAACCAAAAAAGCTCTGCAATTACATGCAGACGGAAAAATCTGGCTTCACACCGGTGATATGTTCAGCAGAGATGATGACGGCTATTTCTATTTCAAGCAAAGAATATCAAGAATGGCCATTTCTGCAGGATATAACATATATGTTACGGAAATTGAAAAAGTAATAAACAGCTGCCCGTTTGTTGTTCAATCATGCGTTGTAGGCGTTAAAGACAAGGTTTTAGGTCAAAGGATAGTTGCCCATGTTGTTCTCAACAATGCCGATGCTGATAAAAACAAAGCAAAAGCCAAAATCATGGACAAATGCAAAGCATCATTAGCAGAATATTCCTTGCCGCATGAAATCAGGTTTAAGAACGAATTACCCACGACAAACTTGGGCAAGATTAACTTCAAATCTTTGGAAGAAGAAAAATAAGGTGATATTATGTTAGAAAGATTACAAAATGTACTCAATGAAATTTCAGGCAGAGACGACATTGTTATCACACCGAAAACAAAGCTCAACAACAACGAATTTAATTTTTCATCATTCGCTTTGATTCAGTTGGTATGTGCAATTGAAGATGAGTTTGACATTGAGATTCCCAACTCGGAAATCAAAAAATTCAAAACCGTCAAAGATGTTCTTAAATTCATTGAAAACAACACATAATTGAGTAAGAGGAATATACCAATGTGTTTATCACAATGTTAAAAAGCAAGCTTCACCGTGTTACTGTAACTCAGGCTGAATTAAATTATGTCGGCAGTATCACCATCGACAAAGCTCTTATGAAGGCTGCGGGGCTGCTTGAAAATGAAAAAGTTCAGGTTGTTGACATCGATAACGGTGCAAGACTCGAAACCTATGTCATCGCAGGAGAACGCGGCAGCGGCTGTATCTGCCTTAACGGAGCTGCCGCAAGATGCGTTCAGGTCGGCGATAAGGTTATAATTATGTCGTATGCCCATATGACCGCAGAGGAAGCCGCAGTGCATCACCCGAATATTGTTTTTGTCGATGACAAAAATGAAATCACAGATATCTGCAGCCGTGAAATCCACAGCGAAATAAGATAATTCCACCCCGGACAGAGCAAAATCTGCCCGGGGTTCTGCATTCAGGCAAACCGTTTTTTGATTTTAGTCATTACAATCAAAAAGGCACCTTACAAGACAGGCTGTTGAAGTCACTGTAAGAGAAAAAGTGCAATATAATCTGCAACTGACGTGTGAAGTTAATGTATATTGTTCCTGTAGCGGTATTCTCCGTAAAATCAAGTGGTGAAAACAGTAAAAAATCCCCTTATTTAATTCATTCAAAGCTATGGCAATATGTAATATTATATGATATAATACAAGGCCTAAGGAGTGATATTATGAATAAAAAGCTTAAAAAGATTCTTATTCCCCTTCTCTGCATTGTCCTTGTTGTTGTGATTATAAGTATTGCAGGCCCCTATCTTGTGCTTTCAGGCGCACGTCAGCCTGAGGTTGAGGATGGCTATGCCTACAGCGAGTATTTCTACAACAGCTACGATGAAATCCGCGCACATATTAAACAGCGTGTTGAAAAGCTTAAAAACGACGGTATAACCGTAAATGTAAGTGAATACGCAGTCGATAAGGACGACAGTCTTTACATTGACAACATTTATCTGCCCTCGGCAAAGGAAAAGGAAAACCTCATTGTCCTTACAACAGGCGTTCACGGTATGGAGGGCTATATCGGCTCTGTTATGCTCGACGTATTCTTTGAAGAAATTTACCCTGATATAGATACCGAAAAAACAGGTATTCTTGTTATAGCAAACGTCAATCCCTACGGCATGAAATATATGCGCCGTTACAACGAAAACAATGTTGACCTCAACCGTAACTTTATTCTTGACTGGAGCAGCTTTGACCTTACCTCAAACAAGGATTATCCCG
>JBGVNA010000186.1:0-4135 GCA_045125175.1 Acutalibacteraceae bacterium | reverse complement strand
CTTCTGAAGAGTGACAGTTGTGACGGTTGTGACGGTTAAATTGGCGGTAGTAAAACAACCGTCACAACTGTCACAACCGTCACGGAACCGTAAAAAATTGCAGCAGAAATTTTGAGCGGTTCACGAATTTGCAACAATAATTTTCGGGATTCAAATTCGTCAAGGCTCTCGAAGGAGCCGCAATCCTGCCCACTGTCCGCAGACAGCCCACGGCACTTTGCAGACGGTACGTATGAAAGTGTTATAGTGGGTTATTACACTTCCGCAGAAGTGAAACCCCTGTGGCTTGCAGTGTATACACAAATCGCAGAAAGGAGAAAAATTATATATGGCAAGAAATGACGGCGTTGATCGAGTCACCGCCCGAAATATTAATCTTGCTGACACAAAAATAGCAAATGTTCAGCGACACAATGAACGTGAAAAAGAGTCATACGTAAATTCCGACATCGTCACGGAAATGACTCCGTTCAATGTTCACTATAAAAAACCAAACGACACTTACGAAAACATTTTTAATAAAATGGATGAAGATAAAATCATTTCAACCCGAGGTCTGAAAGCTGATGCAAAGAAATACGGTGAGCTGATTTTTGATGTCAATTCCGCATACTTTTTCAATCACGGCGGTTACGAATTTGCAAAAAAATTTTATGAAGATGCTTACAAAGCGGCAATCGAAATTGTCGGCGGTGAAGAGTATATCATCTCCGCAGTAATGCATGCCGATGAAAGAAACAAAGCGATGTCAGAAGCACTCGGACAAGATGTTTATCATTATCATCTGCACGTCGTTTATGTCCCCGTAGTTGAGAAAGAAATACTTTGGTCAAAACGGTGCAAGGACAAAAATTTGCGTGGCACAGTCAAAGAAAAAATTATGCAAGTGAGCAGCAGTAAAAAGTGGATTTCGAAACCTGCTCTCGATGAAAACAGCAATCCCGTTTTACAGAAAAACGGTAAACCCGTTCTGAAAAAATCTTACAGCGTTCTGCAAGATGATTTTTATAACTATATGCGAAATGCAGGATACGATGATGTCGAACGTGGCGAGCGAGGAAGCTCCGAAGAACATCTCACGGTCACACAGTTCAAGGTTATGAAAGAAACAGAAAAGCTTGAAGCTCTTGAAGAAAAATTCGAAAAAAGCGAATCAGAATATCAATCTCTGGTAGATAAAACCAAGGTTCGTAAAACCGTCAAAAAGGGGTTCGATGAAATCGAAGAAATCGGAAAAACAAATCTTTTCGGCAAAGTTGAAATGACGCAAGATGATTGTACATATCTCAAAGAACGAGCAAAGCTGAGTCTGATTCAGGAAACGCAAATCACGGATTTAAAGAACAAACTCAGTTCCGCAAAAAAGGATATCGGCATCTGGAAAAAACGATACGAAACTCTGTATGAGCAGACAAAAGAATTTCTTGAAGCTGTAAAAAGAGCGCCCGAGAAAATCAAAAACATAATTCAGCAAATTCTGCATACCGAAAAAGTTTCAACTCACACTCCCCGTGAAAAACATAAAAATGATGTTGAACACTGATTTGCAAGAGCTGTAAAAAACGCAAAAATCCGAATAGCAGCAGTTCAAATGAACTCTGCATCATTTGGACTGTTTCTATCGGATAACGACCTCATTTTTACGGCTGTAGAGCCGAAGAAAAATTACAAAAACCATACTATTTTCACAGAAAGAAGGTATTTATGAAAACAGGTTTAAAGAAACGTCAGAAACACACGGAAATCTACTTCAACGAAGAAAGTCCGCTCGTAGAAATTTACACTCACAACACCAACCTTAAAAACCGTCTTACGGAGTATGCGGAGAAATATCCCGAGTATTGCCGACAGTTTGATGACGATGAACAAGGCGGATTAAGATTTGAAATTGAAAAAGGCAGATTCGGTTTCAGACTGACTGCCCCCTACTCCGACGAACGGAGAGCAAAATCAAGCGAAAACGCAAAACAGAATGGAATTCACAGGAGGTAATTTATAATGAAAAGATTTATTATTGATGAAAAAACAGGTCTCGCATACACACTCGTCGGTGATTATTACATCCCAAACATAACTCTTCCCAAACCCGATAAACGTCCTATCGGAATGTGGGGCAGAAAACGTCTCGCCTATCTCAAGGAGCATCGCCCGGCACTTTACAACAGACTCGTTCTCCGTTGCAAACTCCACAGTCACCTTGCCGATGTGAATGAGCAGGCAACAGAAAGGCTTGACCGACTCATTGAGCAGATGGCAAAAGCCGAAGGTGTAAACGAAAGACTGAAAATCAAAGACCAGATGTTATGGGTTGCCCGAATGAATAACATCCGCAACCGTGCCGAAGAAATTATCCACGTTGAGCTGATTTACGATTAAAACATACTGCAGAAATAATCTTTACGGAGGTTTTCAAAATGTCAGGATTCATCAAAGAATTCTATTACGGTAACATTGAACCGCAGGAATTCAGTCCCGAACTTGCCGCGAAATTAAAATCGAAGCTGAATGCTCTTGTTGAAAATGAAAAAGCTCTTGATTCAACGTTAAAAGGCGAAGAAAAAGACTTGTTTCTGAAATATGTAAATGCACACAATGAGTTTCTTGCGGTCAGCATCACAGACAGTTTCATCTCAGGCTTTCGACTCGGAGCAAGGTTTACTTATGATACGTTTGTTGATGGTTGACAAACAAAAGATTTAAAGATATCATAAAAATGTCTTGAAGATGTAATCGACTAAAGCTAAAAGAGGTACAATATATGAAAATCAAAAGATTAATGACAATACTTTTATCATTGCTATCTTTAACCGGTTGCGGTGCTCCCGCCTCTCCGAACAATACCTACAAACAGATTACTATGAACGAAGCCATTGTTATGATGGAAAAAGAAAAGGATTATATAATCTTGGATGTTAGAAGACCTGATGAGTTTGCTGAAAAGCATATTCCCGGCGCTATCAATATTCCCAACGAAATAATCGGTACTGAAGAAATCAAAGAGCTTCCGAATAAAAAACAATTAATTCTCGTTTATTGCAGAAGCGGAAATCGAAGCAAACAAGCATCCGAGAAATTAGTCAAGCTTGGTTACACAAACATCGTTGAATTCGGCGGAATCATCGATTGGCCCGGTGAAACAGTTTCGGGAAACTAACAAGCAAAAAATGGCAGAGAGGTGTAAATCTCTCTGCTATTTTTGTCGTAATATTGCACAATTGAAATTGTTGTGTATTGTGTAAAAAGTAGAATATTGGAAAAACACAAAACTTTTTGCGTAACAAATCGTAAATTCCGTCATATATATAATAGAGCATTTGATTTGCTCTTGTTATTATCGCTTCTAATATTTTAGAGATTTTAAATATTAATTTAGTTTTCGCTTTATTTTTTGTTGCAAAAGCTATTTAGAATTGGTATAATATATTAGTAAAATTATATTCAATTCAGAGGTGTAATTATGGCTGTAAGTTATAAAAAATTATGGAAACTCCTGATTGACCGTGATATGAAGAAAAAAGACCTCGCTGTCATTGCGGATATAAGCAATTATACCGTTACCAAAATGAGCAAGGGCGAAAATGTTACTGTCGAAACCCTCGGCAAAATTTGTGCAGCATTAAATTGCGGTGTGGATGATATTATGGAATTTATACCCGAAGAATGAAAGTGAGGTGCGGATAATGGCTCTTGAAAATAAATTAGGAATTACAAGCTCTCCCGAACTTGCCGAAGCTGAAGAAAGAATAAGCAAAAAAAAGGCTATCGAGCTTTTTGAAAACGGTACTCTCGATAAACTTGAAGCAGGTAAATTCGCATCTCTCAAAGCGATTCACAAATATCTCTTTGATGATATTTATACATTTGCCGGCGAAGTGCGTAAAGTCAATATTGCAAAAGGCAACTTCCGTTTTGCACCCGTGATGTACCTTGAAGCAGCACTCGATAACATTGATAAAATGCCGCAGTCAACCTTTGATGAAATCATTGAAAAGTATGTTGAAATGAATATCGCCCACCCTTTCCGTGAAGGTAACGGCAGGAGCACCCGAATCTGGCTTGACTGTATTCTCAAAAAAGAGATTGGTATGGTTATAGATTGGAGTCATGTTGATAAAGAAGATTATCTTCTCGCTAT
>JBGVNA010000185.1:0-11834 GCA_045125175.1 Acutalibacteraceae bacterium | reverse complement strand
CCCAACGAGGACTCTTTTTCTTTATAAATATAAAGCAAAAAACTTGACTTTAATCCGTTTATTCGGTATACTTAATTATCTACAGATTGGAGAGATGAGTATGAAAAGCGTTCCCGAATATTTCGGCTGCATGGTTTTTGACGATAAGGCCATGAGGTCGAGATTACCTAAAGAAACATATAAGGCGATGAAGAAAACTATCCGCGACGGTAAGCGCCTTGATATTGCAGTTGCAAACGTTGTTGCCAACGCCATGAAAGATTGGGCTGTTGAAAACGGCGCAACCCATTATACTCATTGGTTCCAACCTATGACAGGAATAACTGCAGAAAAGCATGACAGCTTTATTTCTCCCAACAATGACGGATCAATTATTATGGAGTTCTCAGGTAAGGAACTTGTAAAGGGCGAGTCGGATGCTTCAAGTTTCCCCTCGGGCGGTATTCGTTCAACCTTTGAGGCAAGGGGATATACTGCATGGGATCCCACTTCATATGCTTTCATTAAGGAAGGTGTGCTTTGCATTCCAACGGCATTCTGTTCTTACGGCGGCGAAGCTCTTGATATGAAAACTCCCTTGCTCCGTTCAATGGAAGCAATCAGCAAGCAGGCCAAGAGAATTCTTTGTCTTTTCGGTCAGAACGACATAACAACCGTTAAAACAACCGTTGGTGCTGAGCAGGAATATTTCCTTGTTGACAGGGATATGTTTGATAAACGCAAGGATCTTGTTTTTACGGGCAGAACGCTTTTTGGCGCAAAGCCTCCCAAGGGTCAGGAGCTTGACGACCATTATTTTGGCTCAATCAAGCCTCGCGTAGCCGCATTTATGAAAGATCTCAATGAAGAGCTCTGGAAGCTTGGTATTCTTGCAAAAACTGAGCATAATGAGGCGGCACCCGCTCAGCATGAGCTTGCACCTGTTTTTTCAACAACCAATCTTGCAACCGACCATAATCAGCTCACAATGGAGATTATGCAGAAGGTTGCCAAGAAGCATAATATGGTTTGCCTTCTTCATGAAAAGCCTTTTAAATGCGTAAGCGGCAGCGGCAAACACAACAACTGGTCAATATCAACCAGCACAGGCTTAAATCTCCTTGAGCCCGGCGAAACACCCTATGATAATGCACAGTTCCTTCTTTTCCTCTGTGCGGTTATTAAGGCGGTCGATAACTATCAGGATCTTCTCAGAATGTCTGTTGCAAGTGCGGGTAATGACCATCGTCTCGGTGCAAATGAAGCTCCTCCCGCTGTTGTTTCAATGTTCCTCGGTGATGAACTTAACGAAATTCTTGAATCAATCGAGAATGACACTGCATATGATGCGAAAGAAAAGGTTCAGATGAAGGTTGGCGTTCATGTTCTTCCCCGATTCCCCAAGGATACAACAGACAGAAACAGAACTTCACCCTTTGCATTTACAGGCAATAAGTTTGAGTTTAGAATGCTCGGCTCTGCAAATTCAATCGCTAGCGCAAATATTGTTCTTAATACCGCTGTTGCCGAGTCGCTTAAGTCATATGCAGACAGGCTCGAAAACGTTGAGAACTTTGAGGACGCGCTTCATGCTCTCATTCAGAAAACAATCAAAGACCATAAACGCATTATCTTTAACGGCAACGGCTATGACGATGAGTGGATTAAAGAGGCTGAAGAAAGAGGTCTTTGTAATTTCAGGACAACTCCCGATGCTCTTCCTTGCCTTACTGCAGAAAAAAATGTAAAGCTCTTTGAGGAGCACAAGGTATTTACCAAAGCTGAGCTTGAAGCTCGTCAGGAAATTTATTTTGAGAATTACTGCAAGACTCTTAATATTGAGGCTCTTACAGTGATTGATATGATTAACAAGGATATCCTTCCTGCAATCAGCTCATATATCGGCAAGGTGAGCAGCACAGCTGCTGCCAAGAAGAATTGCTTTATATTAGCAGATTGCACTTATGAAGAAGCAACTGTTACAAAGCTTTCTTCTCTTACAGCATCAATTTACAAGGCGGTAAATGAGCTTGAAGATTTGCTTGCAGAGCTTGCTTCAATGGGTGCAAAAGAAAAGGCAGGCAAGTTCAGAGATGTAATTATTCCTAAAATGGAAGAAATCCGTGAATATTCAGATGAAGCGGAATGCATAACCGGCACAGATTACTGGCCGTTCCCCACATACGCAGATTTGCTCTTCGGAGTAAGATAAAATATTAAGGCATATGCTTGTAATGAGCATATGCCTTTTTGTATATAATAAATGGAAAGGGGAGAGAATGATGATTTTGAATTTTGTTGAACTGTTAAAAGTTATATTTATCGGAATAATTGAAGGTATAACCGAATGGCTGCCGATAAGCAGTACGGGACATATGCTGCTATTTGATGTTTTTGTACCGCTCAATATGAGCGAGAAATTTAAAGAAATGTTTTTTGTTGTTATTCAGTTCGGTGCAATTCTTGCTGTTGTTGCAATGTTTTGGAAAAAAATGCTTCCCTTAAAAAAAACAAATAAAGGGATTGAGTTTAAACCGGATATTATTATGATGTGGGTTCATGTTGCAATAGCCTGTATCCCCGCTGCTGTGCTTGGATTGCTTTTTGATGATTTTCTTGAAGCACATTTTGGCAATGCACTTACAATTGCTATTATGCTTATTCTTTATGGCGTAGCGTTTATTTTAATCGAAAATTATAATAAGAAAAGAAAACCGACGATAGCTTCTGTTTCACAGATTAATTATATAAACGCTCTTTTAATCGGTTGCTTTCAGGCACTTTCGATGATTCCGGGCACCTCACGCTCGGGCGCAACAATTATCGGCGCACTTCTTTTGGGTGTTTCAAGAGTGGCGGCTGCCGAATTTACATTTTATCTTGCTGTACCGACTATGCTCGGTGCAAGCCTCATCAAGCTTGTTAAATTCGGTGTTGATTTTACTGTGAATGAGGTTGCTGCTTTGCTTATAGGTATGGCTGTTGCGTTTGCCGTTTCGCTTTTTACAATAAAATTCCTTATGGATTATGTTAAACGCCATGATTTTAAGGTTTTCGGATGGTACAGAATTGTTCTTGGAATAATTGTTATTTTGGTAACATTTGTTGCATGAAAAAGCCCTCAGTTCAAATGAACTGAGGGTTAATTTTATTTATTATCTGCCTGTCTTATTGCAACTCGTCTTACCTTGCCGCTGAAGGTTTTGGGCAGTTCATCAACGAATTCAATAATTCTGGGATATTTATAAGGTGCAGTGTTGGTTTTAACGTATGTCTGCAGCTCCTTAACAAGCTCGGGTGAGCCTTCATAACCGGGTCTGAGAACAACTGTTGCCTTAACGACAAAGCCTCTGACAGGGTCAGGGACGCCGGTAACGGCAACTTCAAGAACAGAAGGATGCTCAAGCATAACGCTTTCAATCTCAAAGGGCCCGATTCTGTAACCCGAGGATTTGATAACATCGTCGTTTCTGCCAAAGTAAACAAATCTGCCCTGTTCATCTCTGTATGCAAGGTCACCTGTGTGGAAGAAACCGCCTCTGTAAGCTTCAGCAGTGTCCTCTTCGCTGAAGTTGTAGCTTGAAAGAACACCGCATGGATGCTCAGCAGGTGAGGGGGACTTAATGCAGATTTCGCCGATTGTGCCGCGCTGGCAATGGTTGCCTTCTTCATCAAGAATATGTACCTTAAGACCGGGTGCAGGGAATCCGATTGCGCCGGGTATGGGTTTTGTCCATGGATAAATTGTGCAGATGCTTACGGGTGTTTCACTCATGCCGAAGCCTTCGTGAATTTCAAGGCCTGTTGCTTCTTTCCACTTATTAAAGATATCTGCGTTGAGTGCTTCGCCTGCGGTGCAACAATGCGTGATTGAAGAGAGGTCATATTTGCTGACATCATTCTGAAGCATGAGTCTATACATGGTGGGAGGCACGCAGAAGGTTGTGATTTTATATTTTTCAAGCTTTGAAAGTATATCCGCACCGTCAAATTTGTCAAAATCATAAACAAAGTTTGCCGTTTCACCCATCCATTGACCGTAATATTTGCCCCAAAGGGATTTTGCCCAACCTGAATCGGATACGGTGAAATGTATTCCGCCGTCAACAACGTGATGCCAGAAAACACCCGTCATAATATGACCGAGAGGATACCTGAAATCGTGGGTTATGATTTTGGGGTAACCTGTTGTGCCGGATGAGAAGTTGATAATCATTGTGTCATCAACGGTTGTTCCCGCATCGCCTGTGGGTCTTGTCCAATCTTCGCTTGCTTTTTCAAAGCCGTCCTCAAAGTCTATCCAACCGTCAACAGGCTTATGCTTTGTAACGAACTTCTTTTCAATGGTTTCATATTGCTCCATCACCGAATCGAAGTCTTCTGTGCATTCGTCATCGCCTGTAATAACGGCATATTTGATTTTCGCTTTGTTGCAGCGGTAAACATAGTCTTTACCCTTGAGCATATTTGAAGCGGGAACCATTATTGCACCGATTTTGTTCAGCGCAAGCGTGATGATCCAGAAAAGATAGCTTCTCTTGAGGATAAGCAGGACAGGGTCACCCTTTTTTACGCCTTCCGAAGCAAAATAGTTGGCTGCTTTGTCTGAAAGCCTCTTCATATCACCGAAGGTAAATCTCTTTTCCTCGCCGATATTTGAAACCCAAAGCAAAGCAAGCTTATCAGGTTTTTCGGTTCCGAGAACATCGATTACATCATAGGCAAAGTTAAAATCCTGCTCATAGGTGATTTTAAAGTTTTCTTGGCAGTCTTTAAGAGAAACAAACGATTCTCTTGACCTGCCGATAAATTTTTCGTAGATTGCCATTATTCTGACTCCTTATTTTAATACAAGCGCAATAAACTGTGCCTGTGTGTCACCCACGTTTTTGTGAGCGTGAGGAATTGTGGAATCAAAATATGCGCTGTCACCTTCGTTGAGCTCATAGCAGATATCGCCTATATAGAGATGAAGGCTGCCTGAAAGAACATAGTCAAATTCCTGACCTTCGTGTTCATCCATAACAGGCGGATTGCCAGATGGATCAATCGTAACAAGAAAGGGCTCTGCCTTTTTGTTTCTGAATGTATATGCAAGATGGGAAAATTCATATCCGGGATTGCGGTTTACAACGAATCCCTTGCCTTTTTTAACAACAGTGCAGGATGTCAGGCGGGGAGATTCGCCGCTGATAATGTCGAGGATATCAACACCGAGGATAAGTGCAATATTGTTGAGGGTGCTGATGGCGAAATCATATTCACCGTGTTCAAATGAATTGTAGTTTTCCTCGGAAATTTCAAGTTTTTCTGCCATTTCCGTAACAGAAATACCGCAGGTTTCACGCAGGGAAGCAACTCGCAGGCCAATTTCTTTTAATTCAAGCATGTGGGTTTCTCCTAATCGTTATTATTAATAGTTATAGCCAAGCTCTACAGCTTTGATGTTAAGCTCAATGAGGTTCTGTTTCTTTGCAGGAACAAGCTTCTTCATGGTTGTTTCAACATTTTCATAAGGCATAACGCCTGCTTTTGCAATAACATGACCAATCATAATCATATTTGCAAGGCCGGGAAGATTTTTATCTGAAGCAAGCTTTGTTGCAGGAATGTAATAAACCTCAACATCATCTCTCTCAACCTTGCGGTCGATAAGTGAGCTGTCAACAAAAATTTTTGCGCCGGGAACAGCTGAGCTTTCAAACTTATCGAGTGAGGGGAGGTTCATTGCAACAAGAACGTTGGGGTTTGAAACGATGGGTGAACCGATTTTGGTATCACTGAGAATAATTGAGCAGTTGCATGTACCGCCTCTCATTTCGGGGCCGTAAGAGGGAAGCCAGCTTACCTCACGGTCCTCGAGAAGTCCGTCGTATGCAAGAAATTTACCTGAAAAAAGGATACCCTGACCGCCGAATCCGGCGAGAAGAATCTCATGTGTCATAATTATTCGGCCTCCTTTTCAGCAGTCTTATCCTTATAAACGCCAAGGGGATAATAAGGAATCATGTTTTCTTCAAGCCATTCAAGAGCCTTATCGGGCTTGAGACCCCAGTTTGTGGGGCATGTGGAAAGAACTTCAACGAGTGAGAAGCCCTTGCCATCAAGCTGATTCTGGAAAGCTTTCTTGATAGCCTTCTTGGCATTTTTTACATTCTTTACATTGTTAACGGCAACTCTTTCAAGATATGTTGCGCCGTCAACGTTTGAAAGAAGCTCACAAACCTTAACAGGAAGACCTACCTGCTCGGGATTTCTGCCGTAGGGTGAGGTCTGAGTAACCTGACCGGGCAGGGTGGTGGGAGCCATCTGACCGCCTGTCATGCCGTAGATTGCGTTGTTAACGAAAATAATGGTGATGTTTTCTCCTCTTGCTGCAGAATGGACTGTTTCTGCAGTACCTATAGCGGCAAGGTCGCCGTCACCCTGATATGTGAACACTATGTTTTCAGGAAATGAACGCTTAACACCTGTTGCAACTGCGGGAGCTCTGCCGTGTGCAGCCTCAATCATATCGCAGTTAAAATAGTTATATGCAAAAACCGAGCATCCAACAGGTGCGATACCAACGGTTTTGCCTTCAATGCCGAGTTCATCAATAACTTCGGCAACAAGGCGGTGAATTATGCCGTGTGTGCAGCCGGGGCAGTAATGCAGGGGTACATCGGCAAGTGCCTTGGGTTTTTCAAAAACTATCATTATTTGTCACCTCCGACGGAATTTGCTTTGTTGATTGAATTGAGAACATCCTCTGTTGTGGGAATCATGCCGCCAACACGGTTGCAAAGAAGAACTGGCTTCTTGCAACGGGTTGCAAGCTCGATATCCTCAATCATCTGACCCATTGAAAGCTCAACGCTGATGAATGCCTTAACCTTGTCGGCAGCAGCATTAAGAACAGCCTTGGGGAAGGGCCAGAGAGTGATGGGACGAATCATACCAACCTTGATGCCCTGCTCGCGAGCCTTGTCAATAGCATTCTGTGAAACTCTTGCAGCAACGCCGTAAGCAACGATGCAGATTTCAGCATCTTCCATTTTGTATTCGTCATACATAACTTCGTTTGCTTCAATCTGAGCATAACGCTCGTAACGCTCAAAGTTATATCTTTCAAGCTCTTCAGGCTGAATGAACAATGAGTTAACAACATTGTGTTTGCGTTCGCATTTTGTTCCGCATGCAGCCCATGAAGATTTGTCATATTCCTTAACTTCGCCCATGTCAAGTGAAACGGGCTCCATCATCTGACCCATTGTACCGTCAGAGAGAAGCATTGCGGGCATTCTGTATTTGTCGGCAAGGTCAAAGCCCTTGAAAGTAAGGTCAACCATTTCCTGAACGGAAGCGGGAGCGAGAACGATGAGCTTGAAGTCACCGTGGCCTGCGCTCTTTGTTGCCTGGAAGTAGTCGGACTGTGAGGGCTGAATGCCGCCAAGACCGGGACCGCCTCTCTGTACGTTAATAATAAGAGCGGGGAGGTCTGAGCCTGCAAGGTATGAAATACCTTCGCTCTTAAGCGCAATTCCGGGGCTTGAGCTTGAGGTCATTGCTCTTTTACCTGCTGCTGCTGCGCCGTAAATCATGTTAATTGCGGCAACCTCGCTTTCAGCCTGCAGGAATGTGCCGCCGATAACGGGCATTCTTTTTGCCATGTAAGCAGCGATTTCTGTTTGAGGGGTTATGGGGTAACCGAAGTAGTGGCGGCAGCCTGTCATGATAGCAGCTTCGGCAAGTGCTTCGTTACCTTTCATCAAAACTTTTTCAGCCATAATTCTTCTCCTTACTTTTCAACGGTTATAACACAGTCGGGGCACATTGTTGCACAGAATGCGCAGCCGATGCATGCAGCCTGGTCTGTGATGCCTGCGGGGTGATAACCCTTGGCGTTGATTTCATCCTTGAGCAATGCCACAATCTTTTTGGGGCATGCGCCGACGCAAAGACCGCAGCCTTTGCAAAGGTCGGTGTTAAAGGTTACTTTAGCCATAAATCTTCCTCCTGTTTTGCCCACGATTGCTTAACATAAAGCTTTATCGCGGTGCAGTTAACAACTTTTTCTTTGAGTTTATCGTATAAATCTTTTTTTACAGTGGTCATTTTTATCGGCAGACCGCTTGCTTTTGAAATTTCATCAGCATATGAAACGGATGCAAGAACGGTTTCTTTGTCTGTTTCGTCGCCGAGATTGGAGTTGTTGATTATACCCGTAAATTTCATTTGGCAAGCCGTTTCAATTTCATGCATAACTGCAAGAGTTGAAGCGCAGTCGGGGGTAAGCGGTCTGTATTTGTTGATAACAAGCAGCATTTCATAATTGTTTTCGCTGAGGATTGCAGGAGCGTATCTGCCCATTGCAAGAGCACCTCTGTCATCGCCGCCAACATCAATAACGGCTCTGAGTGATTTATCATCGATTATTGAATATGCTTCTGACGGCATTGCGGGCACATCAACATTGGAGTTGGCGTATTCTGAGGAAATAAGGTGAATTCCTCTTGCTTCAAGCTGTTTTTCGCTGTCTTTTGAACGAAAATAAGGGTTTACGATATCAAGGTCTGCAATAACAACCTTTTCGTGTTCCTCTTTCAGCCAAAGTGCATAGTTAACCGCAATGTTGGTTTTGCCGCTGCCGTAATGACCTGCAAAAAGGGTAATTCTTTTGCTGTTCATATTAAAGAACTGTTACCCAGCCGAACTTGTCTTCACAAGTGCCGCCCTGAATACCGGTTACGGTATCATAGAGCTTCTGGCTGATTTCGCCGATGTTGCCGCCGTTAATGGTCATGACATCGTCCTTGTATCGAAGCTTGCCTACGGGTGAGATAACTGCTGCTGTGCCTGTGCCGAAGCATTCTTCAAGAGTGCCGCTCTTCTGAGCTTCGATAAGCTCGTCAACAGAAATCTTTCTTTCTTCAACGGGGAGACCCCAGCTCTTGCAAAGCTCAATAACCGAGTTTCTTGTGATACCGGGGAGAATGCTGCCGTTGAGCATGGGAGTAACGATTGTACCGTTAATCTTGAAGAAGATGTTCATTGCGCCAACTTCTTCAATGTACTTTCTCTCTACGCCGTCAAGCCAGAGAACCTGTGAATATCCGTCATCGTGAGCCTTAACCTGAGCAGCAAGGCTGGCAGCGTAGTTACCGCCTGTTTTTGCAAAGCCCATGCCGCCCTTAACTGCTCTTACGTAGTCATCTTCAATCCAGATGCCAACGGGAGCAAGACCGCTTGAATAGTAAGCACCCGAGGGAGAGAGGATAACAATGAAGAGATAGGTTTTTGAAGGTGCAACACCGAGGAAATCGTCTGTTGCGATGATAAAGGGACGGATGTAGAGCGATGTGCCGGGAGCTGAGGGAATCCAATCCTTGTCAACTCTTACAACTTCACTTACAGCCTGAACAAAGTCCTCAACGGGGAGCTCGGGGATACAAAGACGCTTGTTAGTGTCGTTTGTTCTCTTTGCGTTCATTTCGGGGCGGAAAAGACGAACTTCTCCGTCTGCTCCTTTATAAGCCTTAAGACCCTCAAACATTTCCTGGCCATAGTGGAAAACCATGCAAGCGGGGGAGAGGGAGAGATTGCCGTAAGGAACTATACGGGGATCATGCCAACCCTGACCTTCGGTGTAATTCATGATAAACATGTGGTCGGTGAAAATCTTGCCGAAGCCGAGATTGTTTTCATCGGGCTTCTGCTTAGGAGCAGTTGTTCTCTCAATTTTGATATTTAACATTTATAACACCCTTTCGGTAATTTTAATTTGATTTATTTTGAAAGACCGAGCTTCTTTGCGAAGTCTTCTCTCATTTTGTATTTAAGAATTTTGCCTGCCGCATTTTTGGGGAAGTTCTCAACAAATTCAATATAGCGGGGAACCTTGTGCCTTGCCATATGTGATTTGATGTAGTCTCTCATCTGCTCTTCGGTCATTGAACGGCCTTCCTTAAGAATTATACAAGCCATGATTTCTTCGCCGTATCTCTTATCTGGCACGCCGATAACCTGAACATCCTGAACATCTTCGTGAGTGAAAATGAATTCTTCGATTTCACGGGGATAGATATTTTCACCGCCGCGGATAATCATATCCTTAAGTCTGCCTGTGATGAGATAGTATCCGTCGGGACGTCTGCAGGCGATATCGCCGCTGTGAAGCCAACCGTCTTTATCGATAGCAGCTTCGGTAGCTTTGGGCATCTTATAATAACCCTTCATGATATTATAGCCTCTTGCAACAAATTCGCCGTTTTCGCCGTCGGGAAGGTCCTCACCGGTTTCGGGGTCGATAATCTTGCATTCAACGTTGGGGAAAGCGCTGCCGACTGTTTCAGTTCTGTTCTCAAGCGATTCGTTAACCTCTCCCATTGTGCAGCCGGGCGAAGCTTCTGTTTCACCGTAAACACTGAGAATTTCCGTCATGTTCATTTCTGCAGCGGCACGCTTCATGAGGTCGGGCGGGCAGTTTGCGCCTGCCATTATACCTGTTCTCATGTATGAGAAATCGGTTTTTGAAAAATCCTCATGCTGGAACATTGCAATGAACATTGTGGGAACGCCGTTGAAGCAGGTGATGTGCTCTTGATTGATGCATGCAAGGGATGACTTTGCCGAGAAATAAGGCAGGGGGCAGAGTGTGCCGCCGTGAGTCATCATTGAGGTCATTGAAAGAACCATGCCGAAGCAGTGGAACATGGGAACCTGAATCATCATTCGGTCTGCGGTGGACATATCCATTCTGTCGCCGATGGTTTTACCGTTGTTTACGATGTTGTAGTGTGTAAGCATAACACCCTTGGGGAAGCCTGTTGTGCCCGAAGTATACTGCATGTTTGCAACGTCGTGGCAGTCAACTGCGGCTGCCCTGCGGTAAACCTCTTCAATCGGAACTCTGACTGCCATATCCATGGCTTCTTCCCATGTAAGGCATCCCTTCTGGCGGTAGCCTACAGTGATGATGTTGCGAAGGAACGGGAGCTTTCTGCAGTGGAGAGGCTTGCCGGGAACGGCAACTTCAAGCTCGGGGCAAAGCTCTGCAATTGATTCGGCATAGTTTGAATCAAGGCAGGACTCAATAGTGATAAGTGTATGAGTATCGGACTGCCTGAGAAGATACTCAATTTCATGGATTTTGTATGCAGTGTTGACCGTAACAAGAACTGCACCGATTTTGGTTGTTGCCCAGAATGTAATAAACCACTGGGGAAGGTTAGTGAGCCAAACAGCGACTTTGTCACCGGGCTTAACGCCGAGAGCAATGAGAGCTCTTGCACAGTTATCAACATCGTCACGGAACTGTGAATATGTTCTTGTGTAGTCAAGCGTTGTGTATTTGTATGCAAGCTGATCGGGGAACTTTTCAACCATGGTGTCAAGAACCTGTGAGAAAGTCATGTTGACAAGCTTGTATTTTTCCCAAACGAATTTGCCGCTTCCGCTTCTGTTTGTAAAGAGAAGCTCTTCGTTCTTTTTCTTATTGTCATAAACCGTGATTGCGTTAACGAAATGGGGGAACACGATGTCGGCAACGCCGAAATCCTCCATCTTCTCGGGCTGGCATTCATATGAAAGGAAGCCGTCGTAGTTAACCGACTCAAGAGCACGCAGCATTGTGCCTATCGGCAGATCACCTTCACCTATGAGGCGGTATTTCATCTCGCCGTCTTCGATTATCGAGTCCTTAACATGAACATGCTTGATATAAGCACCGAGGTTTGTGATTGTTGTATCGGGTTCTTCGCCGAAATCTCTGTAGGGATGATTGATATCCCAAAGAGCTGCAAGATAATCACACGCAAAAATATTGAGAAGGTCGCGGAGTCTTGATGTGTCTGCATAAAGACCTACCGTTTCAA
>JBGVNA010000184.1:0-17355 GCA_045125175.1 Acutalibacteraceae bacterium | reverse complement strand
CTGTTTGCATGTGTTTCACACTTATATGCACAAATGCATCTGCAGCTTCTCAGCGCAAAACTGCACTCCTCACATCGGCCGGCATTCAAGCCCTGCGCGACGAATTCGACAGCGACATTGCGCCCAAAGAAAACGGCTATGCACTTGACTACTGCTATTATTCCCCTGCAGGCAAGAATGACAACACAAAATATCCTCTTGTTATTTTTCTTCACGGCATCGGCCACGCAGACTATGTCGGCTCTCAGCTTGATGACAGCGACATGCCTTACTGGGCATCAGCCGAGCTCCAGAGCCGTTTTGAAAGCGAAGGCGCATACATTCTGCTTCCCCGAGCTCCGGAGAATAAAATGGTCTATTGGAACACAGACCTTCTCGAACCGCTTCGCGCCGTAATTGACGATATGATTGCAAAACATGGCGATAATATTGACACCACAAAAATCTTTATAAGCGGAAGCTCCGCAGGCGAAGAAATGGCGTGGAACATGGTTACGGCTTATCCCGAATATTTTGCAGGCGCATTTCCGATTGCCTCAACAGGCACGGTAACTGCAGCCGATATCAAAGCCTGCTCTGATGTTGCAATCTGGATGATTGCCAGCACAAAAGATCCCGCCGTTAATTACACTTTAGTTACAACTCCCCTTTGGAACAATGTTTGCAAATATAACAACAATCCCGCTGACTGTCGTTTAACAACTCTCACCAACGTTACGGAGCCTGCCGGCAATGCAGCAAGCGACAATCACCACATGGCAAAGGTTATTACATATGACCTGCATATGATTGACGGCAGCACTTATCCGAACGCAACAACCGTTGACGGAAAAGGCAACACAATCAACCTCGAAAGTCCTAACGGTATTATCAGTTGGATGAACTCTGTTTCCTCAGATTATAACGGCGAAGCAATTAAAGGCACAGGAAATACTTTCGTTACAATTTTTGAAAGCTTTTTCAATATCATTCGAAATTACGCCTTAAAGGTTGTTAACATTTTCCAGAGATTGTTTGGATTATAATACAAATTATAAATCCCCATGTATTTTTTTAGAAATACACGGGGATTTTTGATTATTATTTAACAGGGACAAGCTTTTCCTTGCCGCCCATGTAGGGACGAAGTGCAACGGGAACATTTACGCTGCCGTCCTCATTAAGGTTGTTCTCAAGGAATGCAATGAGCATTCTGGGAGGAGCAACAACGGTGTTATTAAGTGTGTGTGCAAAATACTTTTTGCCGTCCTTGCCGTTAACTCTGATTTTGAGTCTGCGTGCCTGAGCATCGCCGAGATTTGAGCATGAACCAACCTCAAAATACTTCTGCTGTCTGGGTGACCATGCCTCAACGTCAAATGACTTAACCTTAAGGTCTGCAAGATCGCCGGAGCAGCATTCAAGAGTTCTGACAGGAATATCAAGTGAGCGGAAAAGATCAACAGTATTCTGCCAGAGCTTTTCAAACCACATCATACTGTCCTCGGGCTTACAAACAACAATCATTTCCTGCTTTTCAAACTGATGAATTCTGTAAACGCCGCGCTCCTCTATGCCGTGAGCACCCTTTTCCTTGCGGAAGCAGGGTGAATAGCTTGTGAGGGTGTGGGGAAGAGTATCTTCGTTAACGATTGTGTCGATATATTTACCAATCATTGAATGCTCGCTTGTACCGATAAGATAAAGGTCTTCGCTTTCAATTTTATACATCATGGCATCCATTTCTGCAAAGCTCATAACACCAGTTACAACATTGCTGCGAATCATGAAAGGAGGCACACAATAGGTGAAGCCTCTGTCAATCATAAAATCTCTTGCATATGAGATAACAGCAGAATGAAGGCGGGCAATATCGCCCATAAGATAATAGAAGCCGTTGCCTGCAACGTTTCTTGCAGCATCAAGATCGATACCTTTGAAACGCTCCATGATATCTGTATGATAAGGAACTTCAAAGTCGGGAACAACAGGCTCGCCGTATTTTGTAACCTCAACGTTTTCGCTGTCATCCTTACCTACAGGCACACTGGGGTCGATGATATTGGGAATAATCATCATTATCTTTGTAACCTTTTCGGCATATTCAGCCTCAAGCTTTTCGCATTCGGCAAGTCTTTCGGAAAATTCGGTTACCTTTGACTTTGCAGCCATAGCTTCATCTTTTTTGCCCTGAGCCATGAGCATACCGATTTCCTTTGAAACCTTGTTGCGGTTTGCTCTGAGGTTATCCGCCTCAGCCTTGATTGCTCTTGACTGAGCATCAAGCTCGATTACTTCATCAACAAGAGGAAGCTTATTATCCTGAAACTTCTTTTTTATATTTTCCTTTACGATATCGGGGTTTTCTCTCAAAAATCTGATATCAAGCATATTTTTCCACTCCTAAAGCTTTATAACGCTATTTTAATCCATCTTCGACAAAAAATCAACAGCATCCGCAACATATTTATCATCTGCAAGCTCAATTGCGCCCTTGTCAACAAGAGAAGCTGTTTTGGGGTCGATGGGGAGCTTTGCAAGAACAGGAACACCAAGCTCCTTTGCAATTTCGTCGATTTTGCTTTCGCCAAAGATTTTGAATTCCTTACCGCAATCGGGGCATACAACATAGCTCATGTTTTCAACAAGTCCGAGCACGGGAATATTCATAAGCTTTGCCATATTGAAAGCCTTTTTAACAATCATTGTAACAAGGTCCTGCGGTGTTGTTACAATGATAATACCGTCAACAGGGAGATTTTGGAACACGGTAAGCGAAACATCGCCTGTTCCGGGAGGCATATCAACAAACATATAGTCAACATCGCCCCATGCAACATCCTTCCAGAACTGCTGGATAACGCCCGAAATAACGGGACCTCTCCAGACTACGGGTGATTCTTCATTTTCAAGAAGAAGGTTAATTGACATAATCTTTATGCCTGTTTTGCTCTCTTCGGGAAGAAGGCCGCTTTCATCTGCCTTTGCTCTGTTTTTTATACCGAATGACTTGGGGATTGAGGGGCCTGTAATATCCGCATCAAGCACTGCACAGGAATTGCCTCTTGCCTGCATTGCGCTTGCAAGCATTGAAGTTACAAGGGACTTGCCTACGCCACCCTTACCGCTTACAACACCGATAACCTTTTTCACACTGCTGAAAGGTCCGCAGGGGATTCTCATATCCTGCGCTTCTTTTCTTGAATCACAATTGCTTGCGCAACTTGCGCAGTTGCCGCTGCATGCTTCACTCATAATTCTTTCTCCTATCTTAAACTAAATTTATCAACATTTTTATACAATAACCTATAGCATAAACTATCGGCATGTGAACAACATAAATCGGCAGTGCCTTTCTGCCGAGAAAACCAAAAAACGGAATTTTTTCTTTGCAAGCCCATTCGGGAAATCCCTTTCGGGCAAAATAAATTCCCGAAAATGCACCGGCAAGGAAAATAAAAATATCGGGAAAAAGCGGAAAATAATCCGCCGATCTAAATGAAGGTGAATAAATTCCGAAAGGCATGAGGAAATTATATTCATAAAGTCTTTCAGGAACATTTAAAACAACAATCTCTCCGTAACGGAGAACGCCGTCACCTATTCCACTTGTAAAAGCATAAAGAATTGCACAAAGCAGAATTCCGGCAAACGGCGAAAGCTTTTTAATCGGTTTTGACATAAAAGCATAAATTATGATTGAAACCGAAAGGAAATGAAGAATGCCGAAATATATTTCGCAGTTAATAAACCCGAGCTTTGGCATAACAACTGCTGTTACAAGCGTAAATCCGAGGGCAACACCGAGAAGTATTGTTCCTCTTTTTAGGTTGTTTTTCGAAAAGGTGCATGAAATTCCGCAGATAAAAATAAATATCCCCGCAAAAAACGGTTGAACAGGCATAAAAAATCTGAAAAGACTATCTGCCCATTCCCAATCAAAAAACGAAGCGAAAACATAGAATGAGTGGTAAAATATCATGCAGAAAACCGCAAGACCTCTGACCTCATCAATGAAAAATATTCTGTTTTTCGTTTTCTGACTTGTTTTCATAAATTCACCTCATATTATTTTATCATAATACTTTAAAAATGCAAGGGTTTATTGACTTTATTATTGTTTTGATTTAAAATATATTTATATTGCGGTAAATAATTTGTTATGGAGCTAATATGATAGAAAGAATCAGAGAATTGCTGTTTAAGCTATTTAAAAAAGAAAGTTTTTTTGGCAAGCTTATCGATAAGCTTGTTACGCACGAAATGATAACCTATATTTTATTCGGCATACTGACAACTGCAGTTAACCTGCTGACATTCTATTTGTTTAAAAAGCTTTTTATTTCAATCGGTTGGGACGGAATTTTTAACAGTCTTCTTCCCGAAAATTCATCTTTGCATAAGCTTTTTATCGGAGGCACAGATTATCTCGATGCCAACTTCATTGCATGGGTTGCAGGCGTAATTTTTGCATTTGTTACCAACAAGCTTTGGGTTTTTGAATCAAAAAGCTGGAAGCCTTCGGTTGCAGCAAAAGAATTCACAGGCTTTGTCGGAGCAAGAGTTTTTTCATTTGTTATCGAAACCATAATGATGTTTGTTCTGGTTACCCTTCTCTCCTGTAACGAGCTTATTGCAAAGCTTATCGTAGGCGTTGTTGTTATAATAATAAATTATATTTTCAGCAAGCTTTTAATTTTCAAAAATAAATAAGGTGAAATAAATGAAAATTTCCGAAATACTCAAAAAGAATTCTCTTTCGTTATCTTTTGAGGTTTTTCCGCCCAAAAGCAGCGAAAGCTATGAAAACATAAAAAACTCCGCTCTTGAAATTGCAAAGCTTAACCCTGATTTTATGAGCGTTACATACGGCGCAGGCGGCACAACAGGCTCATATACTCTTGATGTTGCCGAAAGCATTGCAAAAACAGGTGTTACACCCATCGCTCACTTAACCTGCGTTTGCTCAAATAAAGATAAAATTCATGATATGCTTACCAAAATTAAAGACAGCGGTGTTGAAAACATTCTCGCTTTAAGAGGCGATATGCCGGAAGGGATAAGCGAAAAAAGCCTTGACTTCACTCATGCAAGCGACCTTGTTGAGGAAATAAAGGCATTCGGCGGCTTCTGCGTAGGCGGAGCTTGTTACCCCGAAGGGCACACCGAAAGCAACAGCTTTTCAAAAGATATCGAAAACCTTAAAATAAAAGTTGATGCAGGCTGTGAGTTCCTTACAACCCAAATGTTTTTTGATAATCACATTCTTTTCAATTTTCTTTATAAAATCAGAGAAGCGGGAATAACCGTTCCCGTTATTCCCGGCATCATGCCTGTTACGAATGCGGCACAGATAAAACGCATATGCACCCTTTCCGGAACTGTTTTACCTCGCAAATTCATCCGCCTTGTTGACCGCTTCGGCAGCGACCCGAAAGCAATGAAGCAAGCGGGCATTGCCTATGCAACCGAGCAGATAGTTGACCTTTATGCAAACGGAATCAAAGCGGTTCATGTTTATTCAATGAACAAGCCCGATGTTGCAATGAAAATACAGTCAAACCTTGAGGATATAATCAGATGATAAATGCAGTTAAAACTGCGGCAGCCGAAATAAACATCGACCCTAAGGAAGTCGCCGTTTATCTCGGCTATTATTCCGCAAAAACGGATAAAAACACCGATGAACTGATATGTCAATGCACCGAAGAATTTTTATGCTCGGCAAACTTCAACGCTTGCTGGGCAAAAGTACCCGTAAAAATTGAAAACGGCGTTGACCTCGGATTTATGAAAACAAACAGTGCTTCGCTTGAAAAAAATCTCGCAGGCTGTGATTATGCTTATATTTTAGCCGCAACAACGGGAATTAACTCGCACAGACTGATTGAACGGAATTCCGTTATTTCACCTCTCAAGGGCATTGTTACGGATTGCATCGGCTCAGCAGCAATTGAAGCTTTTTGCGACAAGATTAATTCAGAATTTGAAACCCCCGGTTTTTTAAGACCCCGTTTCAGCCCCGGCTACGGTGATTTACCTCTTGAATGTCAGAAAGATATTGTTGAATTTCTTCAAACAAAGAAAAACATAGGAATGAGCCTTACAGAAAGCCTTATGATGGTGCCCGTAAAATCCGTTACGGCAATAATAGGCATCGGTAAAGAAAAAAACAAATGCACGGGACCCGGATGCATGATTTGCAGAAAATCCGACTGCCCATACAGATAAGAAGGATTAATATGAATGTTATTGAAAAAATAAAAAACGGAATAACCTATTGTGACGGCGGAGCAGGCACACTTCTCCAGTCATGGGGACTTAAAGCAGGTGAACAACCCGAAACATGGAATATCACAAATCCCGATAAAATCATTGAAATGCACCGTCAGTATATTGACGCAGGAGCGCAAATTATCACCGCATGCACATTCGGCGCAAACAGACTTAAATTTGATAATCTTAAGGAAATTGTAACCGCTGCAATAAATAACGCAAAAACCGCTTGTGACGGCAAAGAAGCCTATGTAGCTCTTGATATAGGCCCTACGGGCAAAATGCTTGAGCCTTTGGGTGATTTGAAATTTGAAGATGCGGTTTCAATTTTTGCCGAAACAGTCAGAATAGGTGCAGAAGCAGGTGCGGACCTTGTTCTAATTGAAACCATGAACGACAGCTATGAGGCAAAGGCGGCCGTTCTTGCAGCTAAAGAAAACTGCGACTTACCCGTATTCATAACATGCGTTTATGACGAAAGTAAAAAGCTGATGACAGGCGCTGACCCTGCCGCAATGCTTGCGATGCTTGAAGGGCTCGGCGCAGATGCAATAGGCATCAACTGCTCTCTCGGTCCGAAGCAGATGCTTGAAATCGTGCCCGAATTCGTAAAATATTCAAGCGTTCCCATAATCGTTAATCCGAATGCAGGTCTGCCGAGAAGCGAAAACGGAAAAACGGTTTTTGATATTGATGCAAATGAATTCTCGGATATCATGTGTGACATTGTGAAAGCGGGCGCAACGATTATCGGCGGCTGCTGCGGCACCACACCCGAGCATATAAAAAAGACTGTTGAAAAGACAAAAAATCTTCCGTTCAAGCTTCCCGATAAAAAGAATTTAACGGTTATTTCATCCTATACCCATGCCGTTGAAATCGGAAATGCACCCGTAATCATCGGCGAAAGAATCAATCCCACGGGCAAAAAGCGTTTCAAAGAGGCACTTCGTCAAAAGGATATAAATTATATTCTCGGCGAGGGTCTTGCGCAGAACAAAAAAGGAGTTTCCGTGCTTGACGTCAATGTAGGTCTGCCCGAAATCGACGAAACGGAAATGATGGTAAGCGTAGTTAAAGCTCTTCAGAGCGTTATTGACCTGCCCTTGCAGATTGATACCGTTGACAGCGTTGCAATGGAGCAGGCAATGCGCATTTATAACGGAAAAGCACTGATAAACTCCGTAAGCGGCAAGGAAGAGAGCATGAAAGCTGTTTTCCCGCTCATAAAAAAATACGGCGGCGTTGTTATAGCCGTAACACTCGATGAAAACGGAATTCCCGAAACTGCTGAAGGCAGAGTTGAAATTGCAAAAAAAATAATCGACCGTGCCAAAGAATACGGCATTGACGAAAAAGATATTATCGTTGACCCGCTTACAATGGCTGTTTCAAGCGATACAAACAGCGCAAATGTCACCCTTGAAGCAGTTAGAACACTGCACAATATGGGCATCAAAACAAGCCTTGGTGTTTCAAACATTTCATTCGGTTTGCCCTCAAGGCCCGATGTCAACGCAATTTTCTACACAATGGCAATGCAGAACGGACTTGACTGCGCTATTATCAACCCATTCTCCGTTGAAATGATGAAGGCGTGGTACTGCTTTATGGCTCTCACGGGCAAGGATGAAAACTGCACCGATTACATTGAATTTGCGGACACACTCTCCCCTGCTCAAATTGCATCAGCACCTAAAAACGAAACAAGCCTTGACGGCTGCATCATCAGCGGATTAAAAGAGCAGGCAGGTGCTGCGGCAGCCGAGCTTTTAAAAGCAGTTTCACCCATGGAGATTATCGACACAATGATAATCCCGGCACTCAACACTGTCGGCAAGGGCTTTGAAGAAAAAAAGGTTTATCTGCCTCAGCTTCTTATGAGTGCTCAGGCAGCAAAAGAGGCCTTTGAAGCAATAAAAGCGGCTATCCCAGCAGGCGAAAGCAAAAAGGGAAAAATTGTTATTGCAACCGTTAAGGGCGATATTCACGATATCGGCAAAAACATCGTTAAAGTTCTTTTGGAAAATTACGGCTATGAGGTTCTTGACCTCGGCAAGGACGTTGCACCCAAAAAAATCGTTGATACTGTTAAAGAAGAAAACGTTTCTCTTGTCGGCTTAAGCGCACTGATGACAACAACCGTTCCCGCTATGGAGGAAACAATCAGACTTCTGCGCAAAGAAGCACCGGATTGCAGGGTTATGGTCGGCGGCGCAGTTATGACGGAAGAATACGCTGAAATGATTGGGGCAGACAGCTATGGCACAGATGCAATGGCAAGTGTCCGATATGCAGAAAAAGTTTTTAACAAATAATCAACAACCGCTGTGGTTTTCCACAGCGGTTGCTTCATTTTTATTTGATTTCTGCAATCCACGCATATTCGAAGGTTTTGCCTTCGTCAAGATGCTGAATGCCTCGTTTCTGCGAAATATCAGACTTAACTTCTCTGCCGTCATTCACACCGTACCACGGCTCAATGCAGACATAAGGTGCGCCCGGCTTCGCCCAGATTCCGAGAAATGGACAATCGCCGAAGGTAAATTCAATTTCATAGTCACCTGTTATACGAAGCTTTTTGGATTTGATATCCGAAAGAATAAGAGCATCGGGTTCAAAAATTTCTTTAGTGATTTCGATTTCTCTTGAATTCTCAATAAGTGGATATTTTTCATCAATTAAAAGATTTTCTTTGTCAATTCGCTCTGTTGCGAGAGTTTCAGGCTGCTCAAATTCAATGATGTCACCCACCTTGCAATTGAAGGCAGGATGCGCACCAAGCGAGAAATACATTTCGCCCTCGGTTTTATTAACAACGGTCATTGTGTTTTTAAGCGACTTTCCGCAAAGCTCAAAGGTGAGAAGCAGCTCAAAATCAAATGGATAGCTTTTAAGTGTGTTTTCATCGCTTTTAAGGCTGAAAACCGCCTTTGAACCCCCACACTCTTTAACTGTAAACGGAAGCTTTCTTGCAAGACCGTGCTTCGGCATTGTGTATTCAACACCGTTATAGCGGTATTTATCATCGATAAGCTGACCGATAACCGGGAACAAAACAGGTGCCTGACCATACCATATATCGGGGTTGCCCTGCCAGATGTATTCCTTACCGTTTTCCTTAAGCTTCAATGAATGAAGCTGAGCACCCATATCGTCAACTTCACAGGTTAAAAAATCATTTTCAATTTTATAATACATAACATTTCACCTCAGTCAAAAATTTTATACCAAATGCTGATGATATTATAATACACCTCAAAAAAGCAGTTGTAAAGCACTTCTTTAACGCTGTATTCGTCCGCAATCCTGATACCGTTGCCCGTATCTTCTATCGGATAGAACGTAGCAGTTTCAAAGCGTTCTTCCGAATAAGAATTTGGCGAATGGATAGACATTGTGAGCTGACCGTCAAGGGTATAGAAAAGCATGGGATGACCGCCGTCAAGAGAATATCCATCACCTTTTTTATAAAAAGCATCGGGATAATGAATCCAGTTGCCGTCAATTTCACCGTTATCGGAAACCGCCATGCCGACGGCATAACCGCCTGATTTGGCAATATTTGACCAAAGCATAACAAGTCTGCCGTTTTTGGTTCTGTAAAGGCAGGGACCGTCAGTAACACTTCCCGTTGTCCAGATATGTTTTCTTGCTCTGAAAAGCACAATTGGCTCGCTGATAAACTCGCTTAAATCATCGCTGAGCCTTGCCGCTGCCATTTCACCGACTTCATCAGGACTTGATGTCCACTCGTTAACATAAACCATCCACGGCTGACCATCGCTGTCAATATAGAGAGTTCCGTCAATGCAGTCTCGCTCTTTGGGAGTTATATGCCCATCACTCAGAAGCTCAAACGGGCCGAGCGGAGAAGATGATTTAAATATTGCGGTCCCCCTTTTGCCGCTTGCCTGTGAGCGATAGGTTGCAAAAAGATAAAAACCGCCTTTGTAATAATGGCACTCGGGTGCCCAAAAATCCGCAATTTCGTCAGAACCCTCTGCAGGGGTATATACCTGCACTGGATACGACCAGTTCTCCAAGTCTTCACTCACAACGCAGCCATAGCCTTTGCCGTTTGAAAGACAGGTACCGTACATATAATACTTTCCGTCATAAACAAGGACATACGGATCACGAACTTGGCCGTCCTCCGCTTTGAACGGATAATTGTTTTGTGCATGCACGCTGACAAAAGCGCCTCCAAGCATCATTATCACTGCAAGAAAAAGAGAAATTATTCTTTTCATAACATTTCCTTTCTAACGCTTCAATGTCCTCAGATAAACTTTCCGCTCATCGGTTATGCGATAGCTTTCAACAGCTTTTCTGATTGTTTTATTTTGAGTGTCCGCATCAAGCAGGTTCCGTTCAAGATAAGGAACAACGGCGTCATATTGATTTGCAAGAGCAGTCGCAAAATACCACGCAGCCATCATTTTCACATAATATTCTTCGCTTTTAACAGCCGCAACAGTCTCGGGATATTCGGAGCTGAAATGCTCATCAAGATAGTAGCACATAAGCATTTCGATGCCGAAACGGATTGTATATGTTTCATCAGATGCCATCCATATTTTTATTTGCTCACTTAATTCAGGCAGATGCTTTTTGAATATTTTCGGGCGCATCATATCACAGGTTGCCCAGTTATCAACATAAGGCAAAAACTTATTAAGCTCCGATATGCAGACATCGTAATCCTTTATCTGTTCAATAAGAAAAGCATGCAGATTATTTTCCTCATAGTATTTATGAGGAAGAATTTTAATAAATTCCGATGCATAAGGCGTGTTTGAAACCTCTTTTGCAAGCTTTCGCAAATCGGGAGTTCTCACACCGATAATCAAATCTTTTGAAACCGTCGGCATAAGCCTTGCATGAAAATCTCTGTATTTCAAATCCTGCATCTCAAACAGACGGTCACGGATATATTTTTCAGCCATAAATATCACCAGACACAGCGTTAACAGTCACGGAATAAATATGAGGGGCGTGCGATACCTGACCGTTAAACTTAACTGAGCCGTCATTCGAGAAAAATATTTTGTTATCCCCTGCTGCAAGCCCAAGGTTAACTGTTACGGTTTTGACAGTATCCCAGCTGTAAGTATTTCTGCACCAAAGAGTCTGCTTTTCTCCGTTTGCTTCAACAGTTATATAACGCTCAATAAGGTCAACGTTATAGCTGTGAACGCCGCCCTCGTCGTTATTGGCATAGGCAAGAGTCATCCTGTAGCTTCCCGCTTCGGGAACGGTTACGTTAAACCCGGCACTGCCGCCTTCAGATGAAATGCCGTCAATATAATCACCGCAAAGAAGTGCGCCGTCAAGGCTCATTTCACTCGCCGTAACGGATAAAACAAATCCTTTTTTATCGGATTTAGATATGCGGCAATCTATATTTTTATTGGTTGAAACATCGATATAATTCAGGCCTTTGCGAAGATAGACAAGAGATTTTCCGCTATCGGTGCTGCCCTTTGCACCGTCGATTTCAAAATCAGTCGCAATTCCGATATTCATTTCATAAAATCCGTCTGCAGGAGAAACGGCAAGGAAGGATTTATTTGCATCGGTTGTTCTGTCTGAATCTGTTAAAACAAACACAGAATTATCGTCGCTGTGCTGAACAACAATCATACTGTCAACAACGAAAGTTCCGCTTTTATGGGCAAGAGTCAGGGTGTGTCTGCCCTGCTCAAGATAGCGTGTAAGAGTCATTTTTTCCGTATATTCACTCTTGATTGTGTTTGGGAAAGAAAGCTCCTCAGACACGCCGTCAAGGGTCATTTCCGCAAGTGTATTCTTGCGGTCATCGGGCGTACGTCCGTCATTCGAATTGCCAAAAATCAGTGACAAATCGTAATATCCGCTCTTTGGGATATTAAAGCTTACAGTTACGCTGTCGCCGATATTTTCAAGACCGCCTACCATTCCGCTCAACTGTCCTGTTGTTGCATATGCACTGTCATAGGTATAGGCACCGCCGCTGAGCGTACCTTCTTCAAATTCATATCGCACAGGAAGATTATAATCAGTATAATCAACGTCCTCCTCAGCTTTGGTTATAACAACGTGATAAACCGCCGTTGGATCAATTTCTTCAAGCTTGATTTTCAGATTTTTGCAGGCATTTGCCGTGTATTCACGAACAACATACGGCTTGTTGACAATGCCGCTGATACCCTCAAAATAAATGCATTCGATGCGGACATTCACCTTTTCGCCGAGATTGGTTTCATCAATATTTTTTATAACAATATCGCCCGGATAATCGCAGCCGCCGCAAATTATATCGATTTCATCCTTATCCACTGTCAGCGATGCAATACCGTTAAAGCCGCTGTAGTGGAAGCTTTTATAATTATATTTTATTGCGTTTTCAAAATCCGCATGTAGAATATCAATAACCCTTGATTGCAGGCGGTCACCCTCCATATCGGCATACCAACGGTAAAGCCACCAGTTTGAATTGGGACTGTTATTACCTGCCGCAGTATCATTCAGATTATTGGCAAGGCGCCAATACGCCATATTACCGTAAACACCCGATTTTTCGATATTCACAACATATTTCAGCATATCGGCAGGTGCTCCGCACTCATACATTGTGCCGTATTCGGTAACTATAACGGGTAATTCGGAAATACCCAAATCTTTTTCTATGCTTCTGTAATCATCAACATGGTCCTGCCAATACAAAGACGATCTGTCGCCAAGCTCATGATAAATCATAACATCGGGAACGCAGTTATTTTCTTTGCAGAATTCAAGAAAATCGCGGATTTCATAGCTGTCATAATCGCAGTTGCCCGGCCCGCCGATAACGGCATCAGGGTTGATTGATTTAACAAGATCGTAGGTTTCTTTCCACGCTTCATAGAAACGCTGCTTTGCCGCATCATCAAACATGAGCCAAGTGCTGTCGTCGGACATCGTTCCGAACCACACACCGTTATCCGCCTCGTTATAGATGCAGTAAACTAATCTGTCCGCGTATTCTTTTTCTGAAAGCTCTTTTACTTTTTCCTCAACCTGAGGCAAAAAGCGGCTGCGGACAAATTCCATGTGGTCATATGTGCCTGCTTTGCGCATTTCCCATATTTCATCATTGCAGTAATACCATGTATCAAAGCAATCCTGCAGATAAACGGTTATGTAATCACAGTTATCAAGCAGAACAGAAACATTATCAACATCACCGATAGGATGCTGCAAACCTCCGATTACCTTTTGCGAAACGCTTGAAATATCAAGACTTTCTGCCATTGCGCCATCAGGCACGTTGCTTTGAGCTGCGCCGTAAAGGCAGCCCATTGCCCTGCTTGAAATTTCACCCTCGCTAACCGACGCATCAATCTCGATGGTCGGCACAAAAAGATAAGGCAAACCTTCGCTTGCAAGGCTCAAAACCGTAAAAAAGCTTAAAATCAAGCTTATAAATCTACTCATAATTCTGGCTTCCAATCCGAAAGCTTTCCTGCTTTCTTCCAAAGTTCTTCAGCTTCTTTAACCCATTCATTGAAGCCGTCAGGAGTTTCGGGAAATTTCTCATAATGTTCCGTAAGCTTACCGCTGTTGATAAGGCCTTCAAGAATGCTCTTTATTTCTGAAATCTTAATATTGCACGAAACAATTCCGACAAGCACAAAGAATACTGTTTTAAGAATATCACCAGCGCTGAGCACAAGCTCCTGACCCATTCCGCTGAGAATTTTTTTGCTGAAAATAACATCATGCTTAAACAGAAATTCGTTCGCCTTCGGGCTGTGTTTAACAATGCCTGTAAGCAGTGCCATAAGGCTCGCAAATTCCTTGCCCTGAGTGTTGTTATATTTTTTGTTGATGCTCCAAAGAGCTTCTCTTGTAGGATATGCGCCGTTTTCCATCGCCTTTGATGCAACATCAACAGCTATCTGTTCAAGAACAAGCGAGGCGGTGCAGCCCTCTCCGCAGTTAGGCTTTGTGAGGCAAGCGGCATCACCCATAGCAATAAAGCCGTCGGATACAAATGAATAGGGTGCTCTGTGATAAGGTGTTCTGCCCTTTTCGATTTTCTTAACTGTATATGCAGGCAGTTTTGCATTCTTCTCAAACTGTCCGAACGCCTTTTCAACATAATCAAAGCCGAAGCATGCACCGATGCCGAGAATCGCATCGCTTCCTGCGCTCGGTGCAAGCCAGCTTTTATACGCAAGCCAGAATTGCGACTGAAGCCATCTGCCTTTTTTCTCGGTGAAATCAACATATCGCAGAACAACATAGAGAATATCATCGGGCGTAAGCTCAAACTTTTCAATGCCGTAGCTGTCGGGCAAGCTGCGCCTTACAACAGCAGGGATACCCGAGCAATCGGCAACAAGGCGGCAACTGACGGTTTCTTTTTCACCGTTTTTATTATATGTAACGCCGCAGATTTTTCCGTTTTCGTCATAAACAAGGCTGTCAAAAGAGGTTTCATAAAGTATCTCTGCACCTGCTTCAACTGCCCAATCATTCATTAGCTGAATATATGCACGCTTATGCATACCGACTACGGTTGTCGGCGCAGGCTTGGGATAATTGCTGTAAGCTGACATCATATCCTGATCACTGAAAATAAATTCGCAGATTCCGTCACCCTCAGTTACTTTCGGCAAGTCAAACTGCTCCATTTCAGCCTTACCCATATGGAAAACATCGTATTCCGGGCTTATTTTCTCTCTTGTGCTTTTATCGATAACAAGAACACGGAACCCTTTTTCAACCATTCTTTTGGCAAAATAGCTGCCGGCAGTTGATGCGCCGACAATAACAACATCATAATTTTTCATTTGTGTTCCCCTCTCAAATTCATAATTTACCCCTTTTAGTATATCAACCTTTGCATTTCAGAATCTCTTCAACAGTCGGCATTGATGCTGCCGCACCCATTCTGCTGACTGCTATGCTGCCTGCACGGTTACCCATATCACAGGCGGTATAAATATCGCCGCTTCTCACAAATTCAAGAGCCATTGCAGCCGTAAAGCAGTCGCCGGCTGCGGTTGTGTCAACAACATTTGACGGATAAGATGCAAGAATTTTAAGATGTAAGCCATCCCAAACGGAGCAGCCTCTTTCTCCAAGCTTGAGAACAATAAATTTTGCGTTGCTTCTTTCCCGAAGTATCTTGGATGCATTGAGAATATCATCCTCGTCTTTCGGGTAAATCCCCGTCAATGCCTTTGTTTCGCTTTCATTCGGTGAAACAATAGTTGCGCCCTGCATTTTTTCAAGCGCAAAATTCTTTGCAGGCCCGCAATCGATAACTGTTGTTATCCCCTTTTCAATCGCACGGTTAACGCATTTTATAACAACATCTTCACGGGTTTCAAACTGAACGAGCAAAAGCTCAAGACCGTCAGTTATACAATCAGCCGCCTCATCTGAATTTATCTCTGCATTTGCACCCTCATAAACAATAATACGGTTTTTTCCTTCGCCGTCAATAAGAATTGCGGCAAGACCGGTTTGTGTGCCTGTTACCGACACTCCCGAAACATCGACCTTATTATTCACCAGGTTTTTGAGCAGCTTATGACCGTTGGCATCGTTTGCTACCTTGCCTATCATTTTGGTTTCTGCTCCAAGCCTTGCAAGTGCCGTTGCCTGATTGGCACCTTTGCCGCCGTTGGCGTAACCGTAGGAAGTTCCCGTCAGATTTTCTCCGACATCTGGAACAGTTTCCATATTCAGAATTAAATCCATATTTATGCTGCCCACAACGGCAGCACGAATATTCTTATACATTTCTTTTCCTCCGGATATTACAATACGCTCCTGAAGTCCGCAGCAGCCTGACACAAGCTTTTATCTCTTACAAACAAGCTGCTTGTGCCGAGCACAAATATATCAGCTCCGCATCGGCTGAGCTTTCCGCCGTTTTCGAGGCTGATATTTCCGTCAACCTCAACAGGGATATGAGCACAGCCCCATTCATCCAAAAGCTCCCTTGCCTGCTCTGTTTTACGCTCTGCACCCGCAAAAATCTTCTGACCCGCAAAGCCCGGACTGACAGTCATAATAAGAGCCATATCAATATAGTCCGTAAGATATTGCAGACAATTAACGGGAGTCTGAGGATTAAGAGCCAGACCCGTTTTACAGCCTTTGTCACGAATCTTAGCGAGTGTGCGCTGAATGTGAATATCCGACTCATAATGAACGCAAATATAATCGTTCTCATCAAGCTTCATTCTGTCGATAAACCTTGAGGGCTCATTAACCATCATATGAACATCCAGCGGTATATCCGTTATTTCTTTGATTGCATTAACCAAATCAAATCCCAAAGTGATATTCGGAACAAATTGACCATCCATTATATCAAGATGCAAATAGTCAATACCCGCATTTTTCAGTTCATCAACCGAGCTGCTCAAATTCATTAAATCCGCACACATCAGAGAAGCCGATAAAAGCTTACTCATTATTCATCACACCTTATTTCTTAAATGATTTTTCTGTTTTAATCATATCATATGTTAATTAAAAAGTCCAATAAATTATAAGTTCAAGAATAAAGCAATCTGCAAAAAACTTTTACCCGTCTGTATGTATCAGCCGCCGTTTCGTTTATAATCCAAGGGTGTTTTTCCTGTTTCTTTTTTAAAAAGCCGCGCAAAATTACGGGGATCGAGGCCGACCGCAGCAGCAGCCTCAGCTACGCCGCAACATTCCCCATCCATAAGAGCGCACGCCTTTCGGATACGCAGCGAGGTGAGATACCTGTGAGGCGTAAGCCCTGTTTTTCCTTTAAAAAGCACTGAAAAATAACTGCGTTCCAGCCCCACCTCATGCGCAATTTCCTCCACACTCAACGGCTCGTGGAATCGTGCCTCCATCAGTCCCAAAGCACGCTCAATCCAATCATCTCCGCCCGAGTTACCGCAATGCCGCAGCAGAGCGCCCAAAAAGCCGTAAACACATGCAGTTTCACGCAGTGCTTCGCCTCCGTCACCCGTACCCCATTCCGTCACCATTTTTTGTACCCAACCGCAAAGCTCATCAAAAGCATCTTTGGGTGCAAAAGGAGCTTCGGATGAAATTCCCGCTTCCTTAAAAAGCCTGCAA
>JBGVNA010000183.1:0-5221 GCA_045125175.1 Acutalibacteraceae bacterium | reverse complement strand
TCAACGGAACAATTGCCACATATACCGACGGTTATTACACTGCTACAATGACTGACGTTACTGACGGTAAGAAATACGGCGAACAGCTCTACGGCGCATATTATGACAAGGTTACCTTTAGTCTTTATGAAGGTGATGATGTAAAAATTATCAGCTTTGAATATGATCAGCCTATCGAAAATACATATAAATAAGGAGACTCATTATGTTTAAAAGCAGAACGGCACAATTGATTTTTCAGACAATTTACTGTACACTCGGCTTTGTGGGCTGCGTTGCAAGTCTCGGTATTTTCGATGACATCAATATGATACGCTGGGACTTTTATGTACACTTTACGAATATAAGCAATTTCCTCTGCCTCGGCATTATGCTTGCCGCTTTGATTCAGACAGCAAAGAAAAAAGAGGACAGCTTTGTTACAACGGCGCCTCTCATGAAGTTCATCGGAATGCTCGGCATTCTGCTTACCTTCCTTGTGTTTAATATTATGCTTGCAGGTAACCGTGACCCTCAGCTAAACTGGAGAATAGGTAGTCTTACTTTTCATGTAGTGCTTCCGATTATGTATGTTGCACATTGGTTCCTGTTTTATGAGCGCAGAAAGTGCAAGTGGTATTATCCTCTCGCTTCAATCAGCTTCCCGCTTGCTTATCTTATTTTCATTTTTATCCAGGCAGCAATTATGAAGTTTGACACCACACTTCTCATTCCAGGCACAGAAACACCGCTTATTTACCCCTATTTCTTTGTGAATCTTGAAACACAGGGCGTTGGCGGAGTGCTGAAATGGGTTGCTATTCTTCTTGTCGCTTTTGTTGCAGTAGGCTTTGTATTTCTCGGCCTTGATAAAATCGGCAGGAAAAAGATCGAAGAATAAAAGTCTGATGATTTTACGACAAAAGTTACGACATTTCGTCGCAAAGTTATAAGAAGAAATAAAAAGATATGTTCTCATATCATCAATAAGCCAAAGGATTTAAGAAGATATGAGAACATTTATAATCTTTCGGAAAAAATCCCCACAATGAAGTCACTGGATAAATAAACCCTTATAAACCATCACAATCCTCCAAATCAGCCGATTTGGAGGATTGTTTTTTAGTTTTCTCCAATTCTTTGCGGAGAGTTAAGGGAGAATATGGATAGAAATAAGCTTTGCATTGCGATAGCTTGAAAAAACTGACGTTTGGTGTTATAATTTATACAATAGAATATCTCAACAATTGTGACACAAGCAGTTATGTTTTGTAACCGGGATACTTACTGCAAACCTGACAGAATTGCGGTAACTTCTAATGCGAATACTTGTTTGTCCTTTTGTTGCTTTAAGTTCAGGAGGAACAATAATGTTTTCTAAACTTAAACTGTCACTTAGCCGAATCAATTACAAGCTGTTTTTTGCCCTTCTCGTTCTGGGACTTGCGCCTGCTGTTTACAACACCGTGCGTGTGTTTTTTCTGGGGCAGCTTCCGGATGAATGGTCCTTTTCCATCGCAGGTCAGCTTTCGTGGGTGAACCTTTTTTATGAGATCATAAACGAGGCCATTATTTTGCCTCTGTTTTATTTTGTCGGTAAGGTCAAAGCCGATAAGGCAGAGTTTTCCAACCGAGTGCGGACGGGTATGCTGATCTCGCTTGGTCTGTATACTATTCTTTCTGCCGTTGTTTTTATTTTCGCAGAACCAATGCTGAAATTGATGGCGACTGATACGAGCATAATAGATGCTTCCGCGTCTTACATACGTATTGAGAGTATTGCAAATATTTTTTCGATTCTCACGCAGTTCGCGCTCGTTGCGCTGATAACGGTCAATGAAAGTAAATATCTTTATGCACTTACAGGCGCAAGACTTGTGATGTGCCTTGTATCTGATACCTTCCTCATTTCCAACTTGCCCATCTCTGCAAATCTTGGTGTCAACGGAATCGGTTATTCTAACATCATAATAAACGTGCTCCTTCTCGCTATATCCCTCATATTCCTCGTAAAAGAGGGCATCAAGGTGTTTGCAAAAATGAAGCTTGATTTTGATTGGACAAAGGAACTTGTCAAAATAGGCGGCATTTCCGGTGTTGAATCTCTCGTTCGCAACGTGGCTTATATGGTGATGATCGTCCGTATGGTCAACGTGGTAGGAGAGCAGGGAACTTACTGGGTGGCAAACAACTTTATTTGGGGTTGGCTTCTTCTGCCGGTGCTTCAGCTTGCTGAACTTATGAAGCAAGAAATTGCCGCTGATAAAGAAAACATCCGAAAAAACACTATAGGCTATTTTGTCATTACCGTCATCATCTCTGCCCTGTGGTTTGTGAGCATTCCTTTATGGAAGCCGTTTATGACCTGCGTTCTGGGTTTTGCCGATGTGAACAAACTTTTTGAGCTTGTTCTGCTGCTGGTTGGCTTCTATGTTTTGTATGCCGTTCAGAATGTATTTGATTCCACATTCTATGGCTTAGGAAAAACTAACTATATGTTGTTTGAATCGGTTGTTACCAATACGGTCTATTACGGCGTTGCCTTTGTCCTCTACGCTAAAGGTATATGGATCCCAAGCCTGATTGGTATAGCACTTCTGTTTGGCGTCGGAAATGCTTTTGACAGTATCGTATCTTTCGTGGCGTATCGGCATATGCTGAAGAAACAAAAAATTAATATTCTGAATGTTGAATAGTTTCTCCCACTCTCCAAAATCCTATCCGTTTTCGGAGGATTAATTGCGATTGAGTTCACTTTACAAACGAAAACCTATACGATAGATGTAAGCATATGACTAAAAACAAAAGAGACTGTTATCAGATTTGTTTCTGATAACAGTCTCTTTTTTAGTAAATAGGCAATTAGGTTCATCGCTGTTAAAAAAATGAGAAAAAAGTAAAAAAACAGTTGAAATTTTTCTGATTTTTTCGTATGATATATAATGGTGGAAAAAATTGTTATTTTTCTGTTTATGAAAACTTGCAGTAGAGTGACTGCTGTAACAAATACTATATATTATGGGGTGATAATTTGAAAGTAAAATTTACAGAAACAATACTTCGCGACGCCAATCAGTCCCTGATTGCAACAAGAATGTCCTTTGATGAATTCGAGCCTGTTCTTTCTGAGCTTGATAAGGCGGGCTATTATTCACTTGAATGTTGGGGCGGTGCAACCTTTGACTCCTGCCTTCGTTACCTTAACGAGGACCCGTGGGAGAGACTTCGTAAAATCCGTAAGGCTTGTCCTAACACAAAATTGCAGATGCTTCTTCGCGGACAGAATCTTCTCGGTTATAAGCACTATCCCGATGATGTTGTTCGCGCCTTTATCAGAAAGAGTGTTGAAAACGGTATCGATATTATCAGAATTTTTGATGCCCTCAACGACCTTCGTAACATTGAGGTTGCCGTTGACGAAACTCTTAAGTGCGGTGCACATCCCTCGGGTACAATCTGCTATACTCTTTCTCCCATCCACTCCCTTGAAAAGTATGCCCTGCTTGCAAAGGAAATGGAAAAGATGGGCGTTATGTCAATCTGTATCAAGGATATGGCAGGCATTATGAGCCCACAGGAGGCATACGACCTTGTTAAGGCGATAAAGGCTGAGGTTAAGCTTCCTGTTATCGTTCATACTCACTCAACAACAGGTCTCGGTGCTCTTACGCTGCAGAAGGCTGTTGAAGCAGGCGCAGATGTAATTGATACAGCGATTTCCTGCTTCTCGGGCGGTACATCTCAGCCTCCCACAGAAACCCTTGTTTATGCTCTCAGACAGCAGGGCTACGATGTGGATGTTGATATGGACGTGCTTAAGAAAATCAACGATTTCTTTAAGCCCATAAGAGCAAAGGCTCTTGAAAGCGGTCTTCTCAATCCCGTTGTTCTTGCAACTGATACAGACGCTCTTCTTTATCAGGTGCCCGGCGGTATGCTTTCAAACCTTGTGGCTCAGCTTACAGCTGCAGGCAAGCTTGATAAGTTTGAAGAGGTGCTCCTCGAGGTACCCAGAGTAAGAGAGGACCTCGGCTATCCTCCCCTTGTTACACCTCTCAGTCAGATGGTAGGCGTTCAGGCAACACAGAATGTTCTTGCAGGCGAACGCTACAAGAACATCTCTAAGGAAATCAAGAACTATTTCTTCGGCTTCTACGGCAAGGCTCCCGGTGAGGTAAATGCAGACCTTGCTAAGAAAATTCTCGGTGACGAGACTCCCGTTACCTGCCGCTTTGCTGATACCCTCGAGCCTTATATGGAAAAGGCAAAGGAGGAAATCGGCAGTCTCGCAAGAAGCGAGGAGGATGTCCTTTCCTACATTGCTTTCCCGACTCAGGCTGAGGCCTTCTTTAAAAAGCGTGACGAAAAAGAAAGAAATACTTTCAAGTACACAATCAGAGAAGTATAAGGAGGTAAAGTATAATGTTTGATTTAAAAATGCCTCTTACCGATGCTTTTGCAGTTTCTCTTATCGGTATCACAACGGTTATATGTATTCTCGCTGTTATTGCTGTTCTCATCCTTCTTGTTTCAAAGGTTATCAGAGCAATTGAAAACAAAGCAAACAGCAAAAAGGCCGTAGCTGCACCCGCTGCGACAGCTTCTTCACCTGCGGGCGTACCGATGCCCGAGGGAATGAATCAGGGTGAGCTTGAGCTTGTCGGCACAGACGAAAAAACCGCCGCAATTATTATGGCGATTGTTTCAGATAAAAGCGGTATTCCCCTTAACAGACTTGCGTTCAAGTCAATCAGACTGATGGAGGATAAATAAAATGAAATATGTTGTTACATTAAACGGAAAAAACTATGAGGTTGAGGTCAACGAGCAGGAGGCAGTTCTTCTTTCTGTTTCAGATGCAGTCGCTGCTCCCGTTGCCGCTCCCGCTCCCGTTGCTGCTCCCGCAGCTGCAGCCGCTCCTGCCGCTGCTCCCGTTGCAGGTGACGGAACAAAGGTGCCTTCACCTATGCCCGGCACAATTCTCAGCGTGAATGTGGCTGTCGGTCAGACAGTAAAGAGCGGTGATGTTCTTATGGTTCTTGAGGCTATGAAAATGGAAAACGACATCGTTGCTCCCTGTGACGGTACAATAAAGCAGCTTCTTGTTTCCAAGGGCTCAACCGTTAACACAGACGACATTCTTGCAGTAATGTGATTCCCTGAAGTATAAATCAAAAAAGAAAAGGAGATTTCTTATAATGGAAATGATTAAAGATGTCCTTGTCGGCTTGTGGGAATCATC
>JBGVNA010000182.1:0-7317 GCA_045125175.1 Acutalibacteraceae bacterium | reverse complement strand
CGTGATATCCGTGAACAGCTTTTGCTGCGATATTCCCGCATTGTTGACAAGCACAGAAACGCCCCCGAAAACCTCGGCGGCGTCTGCAAAAACTTCTTTGATTTTTTCATAATCGGAAACATCGGCTTTATAAAACCTGTATTCCGCATCTGTTTGCTTAAGCTTTTTTTCGAGCTCAAGAATTCCGTTTTCATCGGAGCAATAGCAGGCGGCAATGTTAAAGCCGTCTTTTGCAAGGCGTAAGGCAATTTCGCTGCCTATTCCGCCCGAAGCTCCTGTTATCAAAGCGCACTTTTTCATGTTATGATACCATACCCGAAAGAGCTTCTCCGCTTGTAAGCATCGGCGTAAGGTCAAGATAGCCTTTGGGGGCCTTGAATTTTGAGTTATCCGCCTTATCGCTCATCGTGTTTATTTCAAGAATTGTTGTGTTATTGTCAGCGTCAACAGTTTCAATTCTCTTAAGCTCTTTATCGTTGTAATAGCACTTTGTTGTTACATCGCCGTCTTCATAAACATCGCACATATATGTCTTGCCGTTATAAACAACCTCACGGCTCTCGATATAAGTTGATGTCACTTCACCGGAGCTAAGCTCTTCCTCAAGCATCTCTCCGAAAGGAATATCGCCAAGCTCTTCTTCTGACATGAGCATATAAGCTCTCATTGCAGGCAGAATGAAATAAAGGTCACCGTTTCCCGTGTTAAGAACGCCGATTTTCATTGTACCCTTATCTTCATAAGGCAAAGCCATTTCCATATAAAGCTTTTCGCCGTCACGGGTTGCCATAACAGAAGCTTCCATTTCTTCTTCGCCTGTTTTCTGGCTTATAACCAGATCCAACGTAAAGGTTTCACCGCTGATAATATCAAAATAATCGTCTTTTAAATCGCCGTGGTCCGGCTTACCGTCTTCCTTAAGGTCAACCTCAACCTTGGTTGAGTTGCTGTCATCAATAAGTTCATCGCCGAATTCAAGCTCAACATCAACAGGCTCAGATTCGAGCATCTGCTCAAACTGCTTTTCAATTTCTTCAGGATCGCTTGTATCGAATGAATTCAGAAACTCTTCAAGCTTGGGGCTGACCGTTGCCTCCTCGCCGGAAGCATTATCTGCAAAGCTGTTTGTTGTTTCTTCTTCAATATAAACACCGTCAATCTTTTTGCAGGAAGCAAAGCCCGCAAGAAGTGCAAGAATCAGCATTATTGAAATAATATTTTTTCTCATATGTTCTCCTCCGTAAAAAGACCGCATCAAAACACGCAATCTTATATCGTTATTAATAGAATAGCTGATTTCAGTTATAAAATCAAGTGCAGTTTCGGAATATTTGTTAACTAATTTGTAAAGCTTTTGTTTCCAAACTGTAACAAAGCATTTCTGTATTCAACAATTTTGCTTGACGAAATTTTACCGTTATTATATTATATTTAATGTATAGATAACCGAAAGAGAGGAAATCCGATGAAATATGTGATTTTAAAGGTGCTCAAAAAAGCCTTGGCTGCATTCATGTCATTTTTGATGACGGTTACAGGCGGAATATTTGCCGATAAAGAGCCTGCAGAGCCCGAAAGACCCGAGGTAAACACTGTTACGTCATATGACAGCAAGTGCGCAGACTATTCAATGATGATTGACGTTGAAGATGAAATTCACGATATCAGCGACCTGCTTTTCGGTGTCTTTTTTGAAGATATCAACTTTGCGGCAGACGGCGGACTTTACGCTGAAATGATTGTTAACCGCTCATTTGAATTCACCGAAATTGCGGCAAACGATGCCCTTTACGGCTGGAACAGCGTTAACGGCGCATCAATTGACGTTAAAATCAACGACACCGCAAATGCTCTCAATGAAAACAACACAAATTACCTTGTGATTACCAACAACACGAATAACCCCGCAGGCGTTGCAAACGTCGGCTTCCTTGACGGAATGTCAATCAAAACAGATGCACGCTATAATTTCTCGGTTTATGCAAAAAGCCTTGACGGCTGCAGCGGAAAGCTTTACATTCAGCTTTGCTCGGGCAACGAAATTGTCGGCGAGGGCACAATTGATGCAATAAGCTCCGAATGGCAGAAATACACGCTCACCCTCACCTCTTCAAAAACGGATTTTGAAAATGCAACGCTCCGAGTGCTTTCAGACAAAGGCTGCGTTGCACTCGATATGATTTCACTTTTTCCCGAAGAAACCTTCAAGGGCAGAGAAAACGGAATGAGAAAGGACCTCGGTGAAATGCTCGAAGAGCTTGAGCCAAAATTCCTGCGTTTCCCCGGCGGCTGCATAATTGAAGGCTATGATTATGAAACTTTATATAATTGGAAAGGTTCCATCGGCACGGGCAGCAACGGCTTACCCCTCGAATTCAACGGCAGATACGGCGACATTGCCGCAAGAAAGCAGGGCACAAACCTATGGACAAACATTGCTGCAACAGATGACCCTTATCCTTGCTTTATGACCTACGGTCTGGGCTTCTATGAATATTTTCAGCTTGCCGAGGATATCGGCGCAATCGGCGTGCCCGTTATCAACTGCGGCATATACTGCCAGATGAGAGGCAAGGGCGGCGTTGACATGGACAGCGACGAATTCAGGCAGTATGTTCAGGATATGCATGATCTGATTGAATTCTGCAGAGGCGATGAAAACACAACATGGGGCAAGGTGCGCGTATCTCTCGGTCACCCCGAGCCGTTTGAGCTTAAATATATCTGCATCGGCAACGAGCAGGAGGGCGAGGTCTACTTTGAAAGATATCAGGTTTTCCTTGAGTCTTTCAACGAAGCAAAGGTGGCAAACCCCGAGCTTTATGCAGGAATTGAGCTGATTTATTCCGCAGGCGCTTTTGATGCGACTCACGGCGAAAACTACAAAAAATCATACGAATACGCACAGAAACAGCTCGGCGATTCAGACGTTGCAGAGGATTTCGCAGGCGCAACCGACCAGCATTATTACAACCAACCCGAATGGTTCTTCAGAAACACAGATTATTATGACGAAGATAACTACAAGCGTTCCGTTGACGGAATGACAGACACAATCTACGGCGGCGGAATACAAGTGTTCCTCGGCGAATATGCCGCAAAATCAAACACTCTCAAAGCGGCACTTGCAGAGGCGGCTTACATGACGGGTCTTGAGCGCAACGGCGACATTGTTCGCATGGCGGCGTATGCTCCCCTTTTCGGCAACCTCACGGCAACCCACTGGTCACCCGACCTCATCTGGTTCAATAACCATCAGGTAACAGGCTCAATCAGCTACTACATGCAGAAGCTTTTCTCTGTAAATCAAGGTTCAAAGCTTTTGAAATCAACCCTTGACGGTGCAAAGGTTGAACAGAAACCTCTCGGCGGCATGGTCGGCATAGGCACATGGTACACATCTGCCGAATTCGATAATGTTAAAATAATATCTAATGAAACGGGCAAAACTCTCGGCTCGGATAAATTCTCAACACCCCTCAACTTCTGGTGGGGTTGGAATAATATCTATGACAGCAATGATTTTGAAATTCAGGGCGGCAAGCTTGTTCAGACAAACACATGGATGCCGTATACCGAAACGGGTATGGTTGCATATTTCGGCAACGAAAACTGGACAAATTACACCTACACTGTTGAAGCAACAAAGCTTGACGGCGAAGAAGGTTTCATAATTCCCTTTGCGGTACAGGATGCTCAGAATTGTTATTTCTGGAATATCGGCGGCTGGGGCAACACCGTTTCGTGCCTTCAGCAGATTGAAAACGGAGCAAAAACAAAGATTCTCGGCACGGAAAAGCCCTGCGTAATTGAGACAGGCAAAACATATGAAATAAAAATTGTTGTTGAGGGCACAAACGTTAAGTGCTACCTTGACGGCGAGCTTTATGCGGAATATGCCTTCTCATACGAAGCAGAGGCAGAGGCATATCAGGTTGTAAGCACCGACGAAAGCGGAGATATCATCATAAAGCTTGTCAACGTTACGGATTCAAGCAGAGTTTTCGCCGTTGATGTTGCAAACGCGGATATTAAATCAAGTGCAACCGTTCATCAGGTCGCAGGTGACAGCCTTGCAAACGACAATATCCTCGGCGCAGAAGAGGATTGCATTATGAAGGAATTCACCGTTGACGGCTTCTCGGAGAATTTCAATTATACTGTACCTGCGTACTCCGTAACTTGCATAAGACTGGAAAGGGAATAAGCTGTTGTTGACTTACATTGGTTTCTCTGTTATAATACAATAAAACATGTAACTGCCACCGGGTAGAAGAATGCAAAGCATTTGTTGATACATCGTTAGGTCTTTGAAGATGTATCTGCAAATGCTTTTTTTGTTTGGAGGCCTTATGAAATATTTTTCAAAATTTGAAATCGGTCTGTGGGCATCATCCGTTTTGCTCATTCTTGTTTCTTTTTTTCTTTTCGACAAAGAAAATTATCTTACCCTTATCGCCTCTCTTATCGGCGTAACCTCGCTTATTTTTAACGCGAAAGGCAACCCATTCGGGCAGGTGCTGATGGTCATTTTCAGCGTGCTTTACGGAATTATTTCTTACACCTTCGATTATTACGGCGAGATGATAACTTATCTCGGCATGACAGGTCCCATGGCGGTTTTTGCCCTGATTTCGTGGCTCAGAAACCCATATAAAGACAACAAATCCGAAGTAAAGGTAAATCACATCAGCAAAAAAGAAACCGTTTTTATGCTGATACTCACAGCCGCTGTTACCGCGGTGTTTTATTTCATTCTCAAAGCCTTCAACACGGCAAACCTGCTGCCAAGCACCCTCTCCGTCACCACAAGCTTCATTGCCGTTTATCTCACTTTCAGGCGCAGTGCGTGGTATGCCGTTGCATACGCTGCAAACGACATTATTCTGATTATCCTTTGGATTCTTGCGGCATTGACCGATATCTCTTATATTTCCGTCATAATCTGCTTTGTTGTGTTCCTTGTCAATGACCTTTACGGCTTCATCAGCTGGAAAAGAATGTCGGCAAGGCAAAATGAAGGTTGATATATAAGTATCTATTTGATATAATGTATATATTATTGAGAAATGAGGCTTGATTATGGCTAAAATTATCGGCGAAAATATCCCCAACATTCCCTGGCAGGATAAGCCCGAGGGCTATAAATATCCCGTTTGGCGTTACAGCGGAAATCCCGTTATAACAAGAGATAATCTTTACATGGCAAACAGCATTTTCAACTCTGCCGTTGTGCCTTACGGCGACGGCTTCGCAGGCGTTTTCAGAGTTGACGTTATGAGCCGCGACCACACTCTCGTTGTGGGCTACAGCAAGGATGCAATCAACTGGGAGCTTGAAGAAAAGGTTATCTTCAGAGGCTATGACCCCAGACTTTGCCTTATTGACGGCAAATATTATCTTTCATGGGTTAATCTCACTCCCCACGGCACAACAATCGGCATAGCCTACACCGAAGATTTCAAAGATTGGGTTCAGCTTGAGGACGCATGTTACCCCGTCGCACGAAACGGTGTGCTTTTCCCCAGAAAAATCAACGATGAATATGTTCTGCTCATCAGACCCTGCGACAGAGGGCACACTCCCTACGGCGATATTTTCCTTTGCCACAGCAAGGATTTAACCTATTGGGGCAAGCACAGATTTGTTATGTCCCCTCAGAAAAACTGGGAAATGACAAAGGTCGGCGCAGGGCCTACCCCCATCGAAACCGATGAAGGCTGGCTTATGTTCTATCACGGCGTGCTTACAAGCTGCAACGGCTTCACATATGCAATGGGTGCAGCGATTCTTGATAAGGATGAGCCCTGGAAGGTTCTTCACAGAGCAGATTGCTTTCTTCTTGCACCTCACGAGCTTTATGAATGCGTGGGCGATGTTCCCAATGTTGTGTTCCCCTGTGCCGCACTTGCAGATGCAGAAACAGGCAGAATAGCAATCTATTACGGCGCGGCAGACACTTCTGTTGCAATGGCATTCACAACGGTTGATGAAACAATCGATTTCATCAAAAAGCATGATCTTATAAAATAACAATCTGCGTTTTCAACAAATCATAAGGGCGGTTTTTGTGCAAAATTCCGTCCTTTTTTGTTTTTTGCAAAAAAATTTTCGTAAATTAAAAGTGAGCATTTGCTATGAAAACGTGAGAAAAAACGAGAAAAAGAGAGCTTTCAAAATGTAAATTAAAAAATTCAAAAAAACCTATTGACATTATTTAAAGCTTATGATAATATATGCAGGCACGAAAAAATTAAATGGAGGAAAAGTTATGTCTACTTATATGCCTAAAGCGGGCGACATCGTCCGTAAGTGGTATGTGATCGATGCAGCAGGCAAGCCCATGGGCAAGGTTGCTGTTGAAGCTGCTAAGCTTCTTCGCGGTAAGCACAAGGCTATCTTCACACCCAACGCTGATTGCGGCGATCATGTAATCATCATCAACGCTGAGAAAGCAGTTCTCACAGGCAACAAGCTTGATCAGAAAATGTACTACCGTCACACCGGTTATATCGGTCATCTCAAAGAGGTTAAATACAGCACTCTTATGAAGACAAGACCTGATTTCGCAATGGAACTTGCTGTTAAGGGCATGATCCCCGACACAGTAATCGGCCGCAAGGCTCTCACCAGACTTCGCGTAGTTAAGGGCGCAGAACACGTTCATGCAGCTCAGAAGCCCGAAGCTTGGGAATTTTAAGAAAGGGAGGCTATAAATAATGTACGAATCAAATCCTTATTTCTACGGCACAGGCCGCAGAAAGAGCTCGGTTGCAAGAGTTCGCGTATATGCAGGCACCGGCAAGATCATTATCAACGACAGAGAAATCGATGATTATTTCGGTCTTGAAACTCTTAAGCTCATCGTTCGTCAGCCTCTCGCTCTCACAGACACAGCTGAGAAGTTTGACATCATCTGCCGTGTTGGCGGCGGCGGCGTAACAGGCCAGGCAGGCGCAATCCGTCACGGTATCGCACGTGCTCTTCTTCAGTATGACGAAAATCTTCGTCCCGCTCTCAAGAAGGCAGGCTTCCTTACCAGAGACCCCAGAATGAAGGAAAGAAAGAAATACGGTCTCAAAGGTGCACGTCGTGCTCCCCAGTTCTCAAAGAGATAATCATTTTATCGACAAAATGGCTTGCTATCAAGGTTTTTGCCTTGTGGCAAGCCTTTTTTGATGTCCGTTTGATGTCCGAACGATAGAAAAATAGCAAAAAAAGCGGTTGATTTTACGGTCAGCCACCTTTTTATGTCGGGAAAGGCTCGTTTTGCGGTTTGAAATTGTTTGAATTGACCTATTCGGAATTGACAGCCGA
>JBGVNA010000181.1:0-3465 GCA_045125175.1 Acutalibacteraceae bacterium | reverse complement strand
AGCTGAAAAGCTGATAAACCCCAGAGTTTTCAAGGACTTTGAGATGTCACTCAAAACCTTCTCACCCGAAGTTATCGAGGATTTGCAGGCTGAAAATGCACTTGTTACACGCTACTCAAAGTTTATGGGTGAGCTTGCATTTGAGTTTGAGGGCGAAAAAATGCCACTCTCCGTGTTGAGAGGTAAATTAGAAGATGACAGCCGTGATGTCCGCAGAAAAGCAGCAGAGGCAATCGGCAAAACGATGGAAGCGAATGCCGAAACATTCGACGAAATCTTTGACGGTCTTGTCAAAATCAGAACACAAATTGCCCGTAAGCTCGGCTACAAAAACTTCGTTGAACTCGGCTATTACCGTATGGGCAGGGTAGACTACGACGAAAAAATGGTTGCCGCATTCCGCAAGAGCGTCGAAACGGATATCGTTCCCGCTGTTGCAGAGTTAAAAGAGAGAATCCGCAACCGTCTTGGTCTTGACAAAATCATGTACTATGACGATGCAATCAGCGTTACGGGTGAAATGCCCCGACCCGTCATTGACACACCTGCAATCTTTGATAACGCACTCAAAATGTATCACGATATGAAGCCTGAAATCGGCGACTTTATGCAGAGAATGCTCGATGCGGAAGCCTTTGACGTTGAAGCCCGTGACGGCAAATTCGGCGGCGGCTACTGCACAACATTCGCCAAATACAAGCAGCCGTTTATCCTTGCAAACTTCAACGGAACAAGCGGCGATATTGATGTTATCACTCACGAATTCGGTCACGCACTTGCAGCGGATTATATGTTCAAATATGCTCAGCCCGATTATCCGACGGGTATGGAAACTCACGAGTGTCACAGTATGTCAATGGAGTTTCTTTGCCATAAATATATGGATGATTTCTTTGGAAATAAGGCAGATAAATACCGTTATAAACACATAGTTGATGCGATTTCATTTATTCCTTACGGTACGATCGTTGATGAATTTCAGCATATAGTTTATGAAAATCCTTATCTTACTCCCACAGAGCGTAAAGCGGAATATCTGAAGCTTGAAAAGAAATACAGGCCCTATCTTTCTTTTGAGGGAATTCCCTATCTTGAACTCGGTACACGCTGGCAGTATCAGATGCACATTTATGAAAGTCCGTTTTATTATATTGATTACTGCATTGCCCAATGCGTTGCGCTCGGCTTTCTCGGACTTTCAAGGGAAAGCTTTGATGATGCCCTTGAAAAATATGTTGCTTTCTTAAAGAAAACAGGCAGCATTTCGCTTAGTGAATTGATTGAGGGGCCAGGCCTCAAATCTCCTTTTGGTGATAATGCACTTCGTGATACAGCTGAATTCGCAAAAGTTGCAATTTTAGAAGCGGAAAAGAAAATATAAAAATGAGCGGTTCAAAACTGAACCGCTCAAAATTTTATTTTATCGCAATAACCGTTACCGCCGAGATAATTGCCTGAATCATGCAGAATCTGAAAATAACCTGAGTGTTTGACCAACCCTTGTTCTTTCTGAAATGGTCGTGCAGGGGAGTACGGATGTTCTTGAATGCATTGATTTTAAGGAATCTGATAAGTGAAACTTTCGCAATTCCGAGAAGTCCGTCAAGGCAGAGCATGAAGCAGAGAGGAATAACAAGCAGAATATTTCCGCTTTTAAGCACACAGATGCAAAGGAAAAGTCCGAGTGCTCTTGAGCCGGCATCGCCCATCATCATTGTACTTGGTTCGGCGTTCTTCCAAAGATAAGGCATAAGCACAAGAATCATAAGTATAATCAAAGTAAATACTCTTTCATCCATGCCGAGAATCTTGCCTGCCGCCATAACCGAAACGAGTGAAACGATAGTGAGGCTGCCGCAGAAGCCGTCAATGCCGTCTGAACAGTTGACTGCATTAATGAGCATCCATACAAGAACCGTTGCTATAACGCCGAATACAATCGGGTTAATGTGAAGACTCATACCGAAAAAGCTGATGTCTGTCAGGTTCTGATTGAAATAAACAAAATTTGCTGCCGTAAGAGCCGAAATAGCAAGGTCTATTGCACCCTTTTTATATTCACCCCAGGGCTTTTCGGAACGGTCGTCAAGATATCCTGAAAGCATTCCGAGGAAGATGAGAACATAGTAGAAAATATATTCAAGCGAAACAGGAACAAAGAGTAAAGCTGCAATGATGAATGCGCAAACAAAAATGATTCCTGCTCCTCTTACCTTACCGGCTGAAAGCTTGCCGTTGAATGCGAATTCTCTGCCCTGGTCCTTGGGAAGCTTTTTTTCGAAAAACGCCAGCAGAATTGCGCAAAGCGCAACCGTTCCGACTACCATTGAAATATAAAGTGTTTTTGACGGTAATAATGATAAAAGCATAAAATACCTCCGCAGTTTTTTTCTTACCGTACAATAATATCACACAATATTTGATTTTTCAATAACATTTGGTTTGACTTTCGTCAAATTGCGCTATATACTTTATTATACAAAGCAAACGGAGTATTTTATTTATGAAAATTCTTGCAGTCGGTGAAATAATATTTGATATTTTTGACGGTGAAGCCGAAATCGGCGGTGCGCCGCTGAATTTTTGCGCCCATTGTGCCGCCTGCGGGGCTGAAAGTGCAATTATATCAGCTGTCGGCAATGATGCTCTTGCATGGGTAGCAATTGAAAAACTTCGTGAGTTCGGGGTTAATACCGAATATGTTCAAAGAAATGCTTTGCTACGGGTCAGTGCATCGTAACCGTTAACAACGGCAATCCCGAATATAATGTTTTGTGCCCTGCGGCATATGATATAATTCAAGCTGATGACAAAATGTATTCGGCAGATGTGTTTTCGTTCGGAACCCTCATTCAGCGAGATGAAATTTCGCGTAACACGGTTGAAAATATTCTATCAAAAGGTAAATTCAATGAAATATTTTGTGATATAAATTTGAGAAAAGATTGTTATGATAGGGAATCCTGTCTTCTCTGTCTTGAAAATGCAACCATTCTCAAAATAAGTGATGAAGAAGAGCCTATGCTCCGTGAATTCGGATTTTATGAGTCGGCAGACGATGAAAAAGAAACTGTTAAAGCAATTTGCGCTGTGTTTGAAAATATACGTCTGGTTTTATTTACAAAAGGTGAAAACGGCTCTTTGGTTTACGATAAAACCGAAAATAAGTTTTATGAGATTTCTGCAGAAAAAGCGAATGTTGTTTCAACCGTAGGCGCAGGAGACAGCTATTCTGCTGCATTTCTCTGCGAATTTTTGAAAAGCGGAAACGTAAGAGATGCTGCAAAAGCCGGTTCCGAACTCAGTGCTTTTGTGGTTTCTCATCGTGAAGCAGTGCCGAAAACAAATTAATCCGAAAAACTACAAACTTTTTTAAAATTAACCCTTGACATTTCTAAATTCTATGATATAATAGCATTCGTTGAGTTGAGGAACCTCATCAAAACTGAATATCCGGGTGTGGCG
>JBGVNA010000180.1:0-11526 GCA_045125175.1 Acutalibacteraceae bacterium | reverse complement strand
GACCTTACATTGCTCAAAATTAAACTTTCCTAATTGTTTGAAATTCGGCGTCATTGACGTCTGTTTCGTTATGCCTTTTTTACCGTCACACAATTAACTGCATATTTTGAATTTTAGACTTGACTTTTAATAGTTAGTCTTTCATTTTTAAAATGGAAACGGACCGTAAGCAAAGCTCACAGTCCGATAAAGCAATATTAAGTTTTCTATGGTTTTTTCATTGCATCACCGCCCTTCAATATCATTATACGGTGAAAAAGTGTATACATCTGAAATCCGCTACTTCTGCAATTTTGCCATGCGATTTGGTCCGAAAACTTGCAAACCTGCAAATTTTAAGTGATTTTTACCGTTTCAGAGTCCGTTTTTTGGGACATTAAAAATTATATTATATAGGTGTAAGATACGTTAATTGTCAAAGTGAAATTCGGATTTTCAAAGAAAAGAAAGGAAAAAAGTTATGGAAAATGTTTTTATCACGATAACAGGAGTCAAGAATTATTTCGGCATGAAGCCGTTCAAGATCGGTAAGATTTTCAGAATCGTCAAAGAAGATGATAACGATTACGACGAAGAAGCAATCCGCGCCGAGCTTCCCGCTATCGACACAATCGGCTACGTTGCCAACAGCACAAGCACCGTTTATGCAGGTACGGTCAGTGCGGGCAGACTCTACGACAAAATTGATGATTATGCCTATTTCAAAATCCGAAATAACAATTCTTTCTCCGCTCACTTTTAAAAACTCCGTTGCAATGCAGTTGGATTCGGTTATTTCTGCATCACGAAGCGATAAACATATATTTTTCAGTACAATACAGGCATTCAAAGGGCTGGAAAGTCCCGTTATAATTTTAACTGATATTGAATCTCTTGACCGTGAATCCCAGAAGCATTTGCTTTACGTGGGCATGACACGTGCCAAAACACTTCTTTATATATTGGCGAACAAAACCGTGTCAAAATATTTGATCGGAAATTAATTCGGGAGGAAAAGCTGACAATGAAGAAAATTGATAAACTTATCCGTGTTGCGGAAGGATATATAGCAAACGAAGATGCATATATAAGACATTTCGTAGTGGTTATCAACGGCAAGCGCAGAAAATTAGCTACCTACGCCAACAGCGAAAACGGCAATGCATTGCGTGAACTTCACACCTATATGGCAAGCTTTATCCGAAGACTCTATCAGCAGTCAGATGCTTCGTTTGCTTATGCCAAAAGGAAAAATATAATCGACTGTATAAAAGTCCACATCCGTTCAGACGTGTTTTTAAAAACAGATATTCATTCGTATTTCGATTCAATTACTTTTGAAGGTGCAGAACGTGTTCTGAACAGACACAAAACATATCAGAAAAATTCAGACAGCATGGGAATGCTTCTTAAGGCATGTTTTTATAACGGACGTCTGCCTCTCGGTTTTGTATCGTCACCCGTTATATCCGATATATTCCTTGTAGCACTGGACAGAAAATACAGCAAAAGAAAAGATATACTTTATACCCGTTATGCAGACGATTTTATTATTTCTGTAAGAGGAGAAAACAGCGTTTCCGTATTGGATGAAGTGCGTGAAACTCTGAGTGACGATCTCGGCAAACAAGGCTTGTTCCTCAACACAAAAAAGACATATATACGCATATTGAAACAGGCAGGAGATGCAATACATCTGCTTGGCGTTAATCTCGTAAAAACCGAAAACGAAGAAAACCGAATCACAGTCAGTGACCGTTATATCAGAGAAACTAGCAAGGCTTTTTCTGATTTGATGAATTTTAACGGAGACATTAAGGAAAAAACAGAGCTGTGCAATACTGTATGCGGACAAATCTCGTTTATTCAGATGTGCAGTCAGGACAGTTTGAATAAACTGCAGAAAATGGTCCGTGTAAAATGCGGATATTCGGGTTCGTTGCAGGCGAAAGCAATCTGCCGTGCCTGCGGTATTGAAAAATAATATACGGTAAAAGCAAAAGGCTGTCTCACCGATAAAGTGAGGCAGCCTTTTTATGCAACCGATTATTCAAATTTAAGACCGAGAATATTGCTGTTTCGTGAAATAAAGTCAATTTCAAGAAGAGCAACTTCTTCGCTGCTGAATTTTCTGAATTCCGCAGTTATGGCAAAGCTGGTATCGGTATCCGCTTTTGCAAATATTTCAAGAATATCACAAGGAGATTTTGTAATTCTTGAAGAAGCAATGCGAAGGATTTTGTTTCTTGCAAAGGTACCGTCTTTCTTTCTGGGCATTTCATCCACAAGTTTTTTAATGATTTTATCATCAAGCAGTTTTTCCGCCATATGTGCCATAATAAGGAAACGGCGTTTTGCAGATTTCTCGTCAAGTCTTGGCGTGTTTTCATCAATTTCGGGTGCCGCATACATGAATGCGTCGGAGCGTCTGTTGGGGTCTTCCCTGTCTATTCTTTCAAGAACTTCTTCTTTTGAAAGCAGATGCTCTTCGGCAACATACATATCGTAAAGACACCACGCATCATCAATTTCATCTTTTGCTTTTTTGAGAGAATTGCCGAACTTGGTTTTTACTTTAAATTCTTTTGCTCCGTCTTTCACCTTGAAAATCTTATTCTTGGGAGGCTCGTATGAATCAAATGCATCGTCAAGGTTTTCACTGCCGATTATCTGGTCTGCGAGGAACTTGTCATCAATTTTATAGATATTGATTATTTCCTGAACATCATCTTCCGATGAAGCTCCGAGTTTAGCAATATCTTTGCAGGCAGGCTGGAAATTTTTCGGCATTTTTGCCTTTGTAACAGGTGTGCAGTAAATCTCAACGGGAGGAACTTCTTTGAACTCCTTTTGCCACTCTTTATAGAACAGTTCTTTTGATACTTTAGCGGATTCGGCTCTGATAATCAATCTTTTGAGAACCGGAGACAGCACAGAATCTTCAAGCGTTGTTACATTGGCAGGAATATCAAGCTCTTCAAATCCGCATCCGGAAAATACCGAACCCTCTAATTTTTTCAGACCTTTAGGTATATTTATTTTCTTGAGAGATGAACAGCTGCTGAATGCACACCCACCAATCTTCTTGACTTTTTCGGGAATTTCAATTTCCACAAGTGATTTGTTACCTTCAAACATTCTGCCCGGAATTTCTGTAAGACCTTTAGGAAGTCTGATTTTCTCAAGAGATTTGCAACCTGAAAAAGTAGAATTCTCTATTGTTTTTACAGAGTCGGGAATAAAAATCTCTTTCAGACTTTCACAATAAAGGAATGCGCATTCTTCGATAGATGTTACGCTGTCGGGAATATTGATTTCCTTAAGTTTTTTGCATCTGTCAAATGCACTTTTTCCGATGAATTTTACGCCGTTGGGAATAACTATTTTTTCAATCTTTTCAGAGGGAGGATTTTTATTGTCTTTTTCCAAAACATAGCAGAATGCGTAATTTCCAATCCCCCATACACCTTCGGGAATTTCTACAACAGTATCGTTACCTCTGTACTTTTTAAGTAAACCGTCAACAATTATAAAATCCTGGTTACTCATAACAATTCTCCTTTTCATATTAATATTTTCCGAACACTATTTTGAATTATAGTCTGCAAGGAATGCCGAAACAGCCGGTTTCCGGATTGCGTCGTTTTTATATTCTTCAATATCTGCGGCAGAAATCTTTTTGTAAAGCGAAAAAAGATTTTTAAGTAACGAGACATCGTCTCTGTTAATTGCCTGATTTGCAATTATTCTTTTGTTTGATTTTATTTTTTTCAGGATGGCCTCTGTTTCAAGAATTGTATTCGGATACTGTTTCACCAAAGAACACATTATCGGCAGCTTGAAATCCGTATCGACAAAAGCGTTCCATACGGTTTCAAGAACTGTTCCTTCAAAACCTTCAATATTTTCCGGAAGCTTTATGACACTCAAACTGTCACAACGAGAAAAAATTGTATTGTCTATCTCTGTAATATTTTTCGGAATATTGATTTCTGTAAGGTCATAACAGAATTCAAACGCCTCGAGTTCAATTTCGGTAACACTGTCAGGAATTCTAATTGAGGTAAGGCTTACGCATCCGCTAAAGGCATTGTTTCCGATTCGGGTCAAGGTTTCAGGAAGTGTAACGGATTCAAGTTTATCGCAATTAAAAAACAGTTTGGATTCAATCTCTGTTACACCTTCGGGAATCACAATCGATTTCAGTTTATCACATCCCTGAAATGCACCGCTTCCGATTTCTTTGACACCTGACGGAAGGTGCAGACAAGAGGAGATTCCTGAAAATGCGCAGTTGCCTATTTTGATGAGTCCGTTGGGAAGTTTTATTGATTTGAGTTTCAGACACATTTCAAATGCATGATTACCGATTTCCGTTACACTGTCGGGAATATCAATTGACTTAAGGGCTGAGCAACCGGAGAATACGTAATCGCCGATTTTTGTAACTCCTTCAGGAATAATTACCGATTCAAGTTGAGAATAACCGTTGAATGCTCTGTCACATATAACCGTTATATTTTCCGGTATGGTTATGTTTTTTATTTTCTTATCAACACATCCGCAAAAATAATTGTTAAAAATAATCATACCGTTTTCGTCAGCAAGATTTTCATTAACATCAAACGGATATCCGTTCAACTTTGTTTCTTTGTTTTTGATGCTGACAGACCTGAGATTTTTACACTCGCAAAAGGCATAAGATCCGATTTCTGTAACGCTTTCCGGAATTATAATTGATTCAAGACTTTCGCAAATACCGAATGCGTTGGGACTGATTTCGGTAACGCCTTCGGAAATTGAGACCGATTTGAGCTTTCTGCAAAGTCTGAATGCGTCTTCCGGGATTACCGAAACCCCTTCGGGTATTGTTATTGATTCAAGGCTTTCACAAAACGTGAATGCATTTTTACCTATTTCTTTAATGCTGTCAGGAAGAACAATATTTTCAAGTTTCTTGCATCCATAGAATGCATTGCTGCCTATTCTGACAACACCGTGAGGAAGAGTGACAGAAATAAGGTTTTGACAATTTGAAAATGTGTAGGGTGCAATTTCGGTAACACTGTCAGGTATTGTTATGCTTGTCAGACCGTTGCAAGAGTTGAACGCACAGTCGGTTATTATCCTTGTTCCTTCTTTTATTGAATAATCACCGGAAAGGGATTCTTTAGCTTTAATCAGATATTTCCCGATATAAAGCACAGAACTTTCCCATTTTTTGGGGTCATTATAAGTGGCTGTGTAACCAAATGCATTGTCGCCTATGTTTGTTACACTGTCGGGAATATTTATGTTTTTGAGCTTGGTACAACCGCAAAAAGCAGAGCGACCTATGCTTGTTACGCCGTCTGGGATATTTATGCTTGTCAGACGGGCACAATTATAAAACGTAGCGTGGTTTATGCATGTTATGCTGTCGGGAATTGTGATTTTTGTCAAACCGGTGCAATGATGAAATGCTGATTCGCCGATGCTTACTACGCTGTCAGGAATATCAACGCTTACAAGATTCTTGCACGAATAAAAAGCCTTGTCACCTATGCTTGTTACGCCGTCAGGAATAATAATATTTCCGCTGTTGCCTGTGTATTTCTCCAGTACTCCGTTTTTGATAACAAAATCTTTTTCTGCCATTATACCGCGGCTCCTTTTTGTTTTGGTATTTCTATTATACATAGAAATTCATCCTCAGTCAAACTCTGATTATCAGAAATCTGTGCCGAGAAGAACGAATTTACCGTCAACTTCTTTCATGAAAATGATGCCGAAGTTATTCATATCAAACCATGCGTTTCGTGCAGTTGCTGTAAAAGGATACTGACGGGTTTTGTTTTCGGGGATTTCAACAACTGCATTGATTTCTTCAAGGAATTCTGAAACTTTCGCGAAACTTTCCGGTATCCACTGAATATCGCAGAGAATGATGGAATTATCATCCTCCCAATATTCTTCGCAGATACCAACCTGATCATCGGGAAGATATTTGTTCACGATTTCATGGATTTTTTTGGCCTGCTCGTCAGTGATACTGTCAACGCCGCAACCAAGACCGAGACTGTATGAATACCAGGGAGAAGTATCCTTAACAGTAAGGGAAAATTCTTTGTTTGCAAGGCTGTCGATATCAACATATTCTCCGTCTTTGATTTTGCAATAAGAAAATTCACCGCTGTTGGGATGAAATGCGATTTTTTTGTATTCGAAATTCACGGTATCTTTAACGGTGTCAAGATACGGATGAAGTCCGCAGTCAAACCATGTTATAAAATTGTCTGTTCCGTTACCGTTTTCATTGTCTTCAGTGTCCGCAATGAAAACAGATGAGTTGTAATGAGCATTAAGATAAACATCAAACTCAAAAGATTGTGCATCATGAATTTTTTCTGCTGCCGCAATGAAAGCATCAGCTTCTGTTATATCGGTACGGACACCGTCGATGATAAGATAAGCATCAGCTCTGATGTCCTCGTCTTCTTCGTGGTTATTGATACGGGTAACAAGTTCGTTGCAGTATGACTGAATGTTATGTGCTGTTTCTGTGGGCACAGGATTGGTGAAAGTGAGTCTTTCGTGGAATTCTGAGCTTCCCTTGATTACGAAGATTGTTTTTTCTGTGATCATGATTATTCTCCTTTTCGGCGGTGCCGTGTTTTTTATCTTGACTGTATTATAACGTGTTATGTGTCCTATAAAACGGACTTGCAAACAGAAAAAAGCCGAAAAACTGCTTTTTTACGGCGGTTTTCCGACTTTTCAGGAATTTATTCAATTATGAATTCTCAACCAGCTTCTGCCAGACTTTTACCATTGCGTAGGTATCGAGTTTGCAGTAAGCAAGGAGATTTTTTCTTGTTTCGGCAACATCTTCGGGTGACATCGACTTCATATTTTTGAACGCATTCGATGCCTGATCGCCTTTCTGTATGCCCTCAAGATTATGATAATCAAGCGAAGGCTCATTAGGATAAAGTGCGGGAAGAACATATTTTATCGAATACGAACCTTGCATTGCGGGGAGATAATAATGCTTCTTTGAAAACGGTGTCATCAGGTCTTTTATGTTATCGTGAATGTTCATCAGATGGTCGGCAAGGTCGGGATAAACCTCTGCAAGTTTCTTGATAACATTCTTCTCAAATCCCATATTGTATGCCGTTGTGCAGACATCCATCGGAATATCGTTGCAGAGTTTTTCTGCAAGCGCTCTGCGAGGGTCTTTGCCCGCTTCGGCAAGGAATTCGGTGTGGTGAAGTTCGCCGTTTTCACTTTCAAGCCAATGGAGCGAATACTGAAACGGAATCTGTTCATAGGGTGAGGTGAAATCAAACGGAGGAATTGCTTCCTGGAATGTTTCGAAGTCGAGGAAATAAAGAGGAAACGAAAGAGAGTCAACGGTTTCACGGATTCCCTTTGCATCGATTTTACCGATATTATTAAGATGCGATTCAACCTGCAAACGCTGATTACCTTTGATTTCTTTTCGCTTTACAAGGCTTTCAAAATCATAGTCGCCCTCATTGAAGAGTTTCACTTTTGTATCAAACTTAAGTCTGCTGATATCGAAAACATTCGGGTGTTCGAGTCTGCCCGTGCAGTAGTCAAAATATCCGCAGGTGTAGGGTTTGTTGCAATGGCATCCGACTTCACGGTGAGGCTCATAATCACTTTCCATTATTCTTTCGAGTTCGGGGAGAAATTCTCTTATACCCGTCTGTCTGCAGTCGGTGTAACACTTTACATCTTCAATCATAAACAGTTCATCAAGGTCAATTTCTCCGTGACGGACATAGCATGGATTGATATGCACAAGATAAACGCCGTCAACCTTGTAACCGAGACCGCCCAGCACATACTGCTGATAAGCGGTATCGTGGAGATAGATTTCGCTCACTGCGGTTGAGCTTTTGACTTCATAGATTTCAACGTGACCGTTGCCCTTGTTTCTGAGGATATCGACACTGCAGAAAAGACCGTCAAGAGCAAAAGATGCTTCTGCGATAACGGGCGTGCCTGCATCAATGAGCCTTTGAGTTTCTTCGAGCATATCACCTAAATCACCGAACGGAACTTCGGTGAAATCTCCGAAAAGACCCATCGCAAGGTCTCCGACCTGATTGCCCGTTTCAAGAACGGCATCGTTCATAACAGAATTGTCAAATTCTTCGGGTTTGTTTCTGTGAAGCCAGAGCATTTTGGGACACTGAACGGCATTGCAGTATTTTGATTTTGAAAGTCGCAGAGACATAATCATTCTCCTTGTCTGTTGATTATGATTTGATTATACAGAAAATACGGTCAACAGTCAAATTGTTAATTGCCAACATTATGCAAGTGTGATACAATAAATTTATATTTATGCCTAAGATAACGAGGTTAATTATGAAATATGATGTTTTGGATTGTTTTATCGTTGGAACAAACACATCTGTCTCCATTGCCGGAAATGGTAAGGGCTTAAAAAATGGTGTTTATATAAAAAGTGCAGAAGGTGTAATATTCAAAGTCTTATCTGTAGCAATGTATTCGGGAGTACATTCTGATGCCGATAAAACAACGACATTTCTTGTTGAAGGAAAATTGGAAACCAAATCAATTGAAGTTATCTGAATTCAAATAAAGTGAGCTGTGATATTATGATTAAAGAACTCATTCACGACCCGATTTTGCTTGCGAGGAAATCGGAGATTGCAACAAAAGAAGATTTGCAGGTAGCACAGGATTTGCTGGATACTCTCACCGCCCACAAAGACGGCTGTGTCGGTATGGCGGCAAATATGATTGGTGTGCAAAAACGCATTATTGCTTTTGATAACGACGGCACATATATGGTTATGTTTAACCCCGAAATCATAAAGAAATTGGGACCATACGATGCAGAAGAAGGCTGTCTTTCTCTGCTCGGCGGACCCCGAAAGTGCAAACGTTATCAAACTATAAAAGTGCAGTGGCAGACGGATGAATTCCAGACCCGTATCAAAACATTCACGGGTTTCCCTGCACAGATAATTCAGCACGAAGTTGACCATTGTGACGGAGTGTTGATATAACCACACGCTTATCTGAAGCTTGATTTTTGAAGTGTCAAGGAGGTTTCTGTAATGAAAGCAAAATACGGCATAGGAACAAAAATAATCTCTGTTATAATGGGCGCAATAATCGGCGGATTTATGTGGCGCTGTCGGGGTGACGGCGGCTTCGGTTCATCATGGGGACTTTACAGTGTCGGTCTTGTGCTGATGCTGCTCATTTACCATTTCTACGGCAACCGCAAGGGTATGAAATACGAAATGATACCTCTCGGTGCACTTATGCTCGGACTCAGCGTTACGGGATACGCTACGGTTATTATCCAGCTTGCAGGTGTTGTTTGGAGCGACCTGCCTTATGCCGGCGAAATGCTGGGCGGACTCGAGCCTGTGGTTGTCGGTCAGTACGGCGATGTTTATGCTCCGATTAACCATATAAGCGGTGCGGTCATAATCTTCCTTATGGCGTTCACGCTGATTCCGCTTTTTGCTTTCTTTGTCACATCTCTTTTCTCAGGCAAGGAATATAAAATCAGACATTACATAATAGCCATAGCGGTGTATATGATATCATCGCTCATATTCAAGGCTACGGTTTCTCACTTTATTCTTCAGCTTATCAACCCAGATCAGGTTGCTTATGCTGCGCTCGGTCTTAAGGAATGCGGCTATGATTACGCAAGCCCTATGGCGGCTTATATGAGCCACTTCCTTGACAGAGGCTGGACACAGGAAATCCCGTTTTTTGAAAATTATTTTATGAGCATCGAACACGTTTCAGATTCGCTTGCGGTTATTGCACTTTCGCTTTATGCGCTCATTTTCCGCAAGGATAAATACACTTGCTTCGGCTCGCTTATTCTGAATATTCTCACCGCAATCACAACCACCGTTTTCACCGCCCTTGTTTCATACAGTTTCGGTTCGGGATTTTTCAAGGGTGTTGAATTTTCGGCAACGTTCAAGCGATTTGCAACCTGGGGCACGTGGGAATTTATCGTCGGATTCTTTGTCGGTTTGTTTATTATGGCGTTTCTCGCCCTTACTGTCAGAAACAGCAATGCCGACGCAGAAGATATTCTGCCTGTTTTTGAAAACAAAAAACTCAGCTTCGGTTTTAACTTCCTGCTGACGGTGTTTATTCTCGGCGTTACACCTGCCAGAGCAATCGGAATCCGTTTTGCGCGTCTTCTTGTAACCGCAAACGTGCTTGGCGACGACGAACCTCTCGGCACGATTCTGACGGTTGTTTTATCCGTTATTTTCGGCGTGTTTATGATTAAAATACTTCGCAAAAACATTCTTGAAAAGGGCACGAATGCATTCGATATGTCACCCGTGAAGTTTGCAAAAATCGCACTTCCGTCATATCTCGGAATGTGCTTCACGGTGTATTTCTTTATGGACAGCTTCGGAATCCGCTTTATCAGAACAGATATCACCGTGCCGATTATGCTTGTTGCATCCGCTTTGATTGCGGCGGTTTATATTCCGTTCAGGCTTAAAGCCAAAGAATCATAAGAATAAAATTATTCAGCAAAGATTTTACAAGGTGAAAAAATGAGCTTTGATATTGAACTGATTGGTTCTGAAAAAACAATAATGAGTAACCCCGAGGGCAGCCGCCCTTATTTTGCCTGGCCTACGGTTGCGAAACTGCAAAACGGAAAAATTGCAGTCGGCGCATCGGGATACCGTGTGGAGCATATCTGCCCGTTCGGCAAGGCGGTTATTGCGTTCAGCGATGACGGCGGCGAAACGTATTCAAAGCCGCAAAGCGTTATCGACACCGTTCTTGATGACAGAGATACGGGTTTTGCGGTGTTTGGCGAAAGCGGCTTGATTGTTACCTCTTTCACCAAAGACACCGAAACGCTGAGAGAAAAAATGCCGCAGACGCAGGAATGCATTGACTACGTAAATTCCGTTTCTGCCGACGATGAGGCTGAAGCAACGGGCGTTAATTTCAGAATAAGCCGTGATTGCGGCGAAACGTTTGGCAAAATTTATAAATCTCCTGTTTCATCTCCTCACGGACCTGCCGTGCTCAATGACGGAACGGTTTTGTGGGTCGGCAGAATTCTTGGCATACACAACCACATTGAAGCTCACGCAATAAACACCGACACGGGCGAAATGACCCTGCGCGGCAAAATGGATTTATATAAATGTGATGGGTTTGAGGATATTTATTTCTATGAGCCGCACGCAGTTCAGCTTGCTGACGGCAGAATAATCTGCCATCTTCGGGCAGAAAACAAAGCCAAAACAATGTTTACGCTCTATCAGAGTGTTTCGCTTGATAACGGCGTCAGCTGGAGCAAACCGAAGCAGATTTTAAAAGATGACAGCGGTGCGCCGTCGCACCTTTTTGTTCATTCTTCGGGCACTTTGATTGCCGCTTTCTCTCACAGAGAGATGCCTTGCGGAATTCACGTTATCTTAAGCGCAGACGGCGGCGAAAGCTGGAGCGATGAATTTGCGCTTTATGAGAATCTTTACACAGATGACCTTGGCT
>JBGVNA010000179.1:0-2276 GCA_045125175.1 Acutalibacteraceae bacterium | reverse complement strand
TGAAGCGGGCAAATATGAATTCTATCTCGGCACATCTGTAAGAGATAATGAAAAGCTTGATTATGAATATACGGTTGCCGAAGATACTGTAACCGAGCAGCTTAAAAATTGGTGCAAACCCTTTAAGCTTGCAAAGCGCATGCTTGCAGACGGCAGCTTTGAAGCTCTTCCTCAAGGCGAAGAAGAATATTATTATGCAGTCAATGAACCCTCAAATGCAAAAGCACCTGAAGAGCTTGTTAAGTTCGATAACGTATGTGAAAGTATCACACTCGATGAATTTGTTGCTCAGTTTACACTTGAAGAACTCATGGATTTCGTAGGCGGTCAGGCACCGACGGGCGTAGCTAACACAGGCTGCTTCGGCGGACTTAAGCGCCTTGATATTCCGCCCATACCGACGGCAGACGGTCCTGCGGGTTTGCGTTTAGAGCCTGCTACGGGTATCCCTACAACCGCATGGCCTTGCGCAACTCTTCTTGCATGCTCATGGAATCCCGACCTGATTTGTGAAGTCGGTGCCGCAGCAGGAACGGAAATCAGAGAGAATAACATCGGCATATGGCTTGCTCCCGCTCTTAATATTCACAGAGATCCTCTTTGCGGAAGAAACTTTGAATATTATTCGGAAGATCCTCTTGTTTCGGGTAAATGTGCGGCGGCGATGACGAAAGGCGTTCAGTCAGCAAAAACCGCTGTTTCGGTTAAGCACTTTGCCTGCAACAACAAAGAGGCAAACAGATATGACATTGATGCGCGTATTTCCGAAAGAGCATTGCGTGAAATCTATCTTAAAGGCTTTGAAATAACTGTTAAAGAATCAGACCCTTGGACGGTTATGACATCATATAACCGAATTAACGGACAGCACACATCTGAAAGCTATGAACTCATAATGGGAATTCTCAGAGGTGAATGGGGCTTTAAAGGAATGGTTGAAACCGACTGGGGCGTTAAGAATGACCCTGTTAAGGAAGTTAAGGCAGGCAACGATATGAAAATGCCCGTCGGCTACCCCGAAGACCTCAAAGCGGCATATGACAAGGGCGAGCTTACAAGAGCAGACCTTGAAGCTTGCGTAAAACGTATTCTTGAAATGACAATGAAATTCGCATAAGAAAAAATCAGGCAGTTTTTAAGCTGCCTGATTTCTTTATAGCTTGATTTTTGCGTTAACCGCTTTTTCTTTAATGAATTTTTCAAATTCTTCGCAAGTACCTCTTTCAAAGCTGTTTTTATCAACAAAAACAACAAGTTTATTTTTCAAAATAAGCAAGTACATATTTTTGCTTTGTTTTACCTTGATAATCTTATTGTAATCAAGGTTTAGTTCAGCTTTGTCAGTTTCGCTTACACTAAATAGGTGATCTTCAAAAAACAAGGTTTTTCCTTTAGGTATTTCTCCGTAAAGTTCTAAAAATTTCTTTTCTCTTTTATGAGCAATAATGCGAATTTTTGCAGCAGGATAAAATGCAAGAATAACGCCTATAACAGCAATTATTATTGCCGTAATTAAGTTATATAAATAAAAGTAAATAAAGAAAGCCAACGCCAAATACGCAATAAGAAAAAACAACCCGAAAATCATTCTTGTCAAAAAGGAATATGCTTTGTTCATTTCAATATAGTTTTCTTTAGTGTGCTTGAATTTGTTGATAAAAACAGGTTCCATGAAATCACCCCATAAAATTTATAATAACAAATTAATTTTATCCGTTAAGAATCGGAAAACCGTTTTCATCCCATATCACTTTACGTTTTCTTGCGCTTCGGCATGGGTCATAAAGCGGGTCATTATGTGAATATCCGCATTTGCCTTCGAAACACAATTCATCACGTGAATGATAAATGAAAATCCAATCTCCGTTTTCATCTTTGACGAATGAATTATGCCCCGGACCGTATTCTCCTTCAAGGTCATCGGATGTCAGCAGGGGAGAGTCAAGCTTTGTCCAACTGTTGATATCTGTAAGGTCAGCTTTTTCATCTGCATACATAAGACCGATGCAATATTCAGGACCTGTAGCTGATGCGGAAAAAGCAAGATATATTTTACCGTTATGTATTATTACTGCGGGGCCTTCATTAACGGGGATTTTAACTCGTTCCCAATCATATTCGGGCTTTGTGAGAAGGATGGCAGAGCATGTTGTTTTCCATGGCATATCGGGGTCAATAGTTGCAAGATAAACGTTAGAATTGCCGCCGTTTTGTGCCCAAGCAACATAATGCTTTCCGTTACATTCAAAATATGTCATATCAAGCGAAAAGCCTTT
>JBGVNA010000178.1:0-4533 GCA_045125175.1 Acutalibacteraceae bacterium | reverse complement strand
GCGTATGCAGGGTCAAGAGCGTGTTCAGCGTCTATAAATGCTGCTTCGCCACCGTTTTTTTGAGCCTGCGCAACAACTGAAAGTGCAAGTGTAGTTTTACCCGAAGATTCGGGTCCGTATATTTCAATAATTCTTCCCTTGGGAAGACCGCCTATACCTGTTGCAGCATCAAGAGTGATTGAACCTGTTGAAATAGCTTCAACGTTCATGCCTGTATTTTCGCCGAGACGCATAATTGTACCTTTACCGTATGCCTTTTCAATTTGGGCAAGTGCGGTTTCAAGAGCTTTTTTCTTATCTGCCATACCTAAACCTCCGTGAGTTAATCAAACAAATGTTCTATCGGTATTGTATAACAGATTAACAAAAAATGCAATAGTTTTTTGAAAAATATTTATTTTTTTAATAAGTTTGCAAAAAAATAAAAAAACACTTGCATTTTGCGCAAAAGTCTGCTAATATATCATCTGTTAATGACTAAAAAGGAGGTTGTGGCACATGGCAAAATGCGAATACTGCGGTAAGGATGTGTCCTTCGGCATCAAGGTTTCCCACTCACACAGACGTTCAAACAGAACATGGAAGCCCAATGTAAAGAGAGTTAAGGCTGTTGTTAACGGAACTCCCAAAAGAGTTTACGCATGCACACGCTGCCTTCGCTCAGGTAAGGTTACAAGAGCCGTTTGATTAAAACGCATGATTAAGAGACTGCATTAAGCGGTCTCTTTTTCTTTTTTGTTATTTTTGACAATCACCTTGTGCCTTGCTATTTCAATGTATACAATATTTTGTTATTTATTACATTAATATATAGAAGAATTTCATTTACGTGTTTTTTTGAAAAAATATGTTTGTTTTTTTGATTAAATGGTGTATAATTATTTTTAATGCAAAAAATCATAAAACGGAGAATTAAAATGAGCTATTCTGTTAATCCCGCTGCATTCAAATCAATATTTGCCGTTCCTACAGATATTGTTGATAAGCATATACGCCTTGCAAATGAACATCAGCTTAAGGTTTTGCTTTGGATTTTACGCAATTCACCTGACAGCCCTGATATTGACCTTATGTGCTCTGCACTTAAAATGAACAAGAGCGATGCACTTGATTATCTGCAGTATTGGGTTCTTACCGGTGTTTTGAGTGGTGATAACGGTGAGATTTCAGTTCTCGAAGTTGTTACTCCGATTAATAATACACAGCAAGAAGAAAAAATCACGCCTAAAATACCAAAGGTTGAAGTTCAGGTATCCGCACCGTCAAAACCATCAAGCTCGGAGATAGCAACAAGGCTTGATGAATCCCCCGAAATCGGCCATCTTTTCAACGAAGCGCAGTCGATGCTCGGAAAAACAATAGGATATGACGGTCAATGCACTTTGCTTCTCATTCATGACCATTACGGTTTACCCACCGAAGTAATTTTTATGATGCTTGATTATTGCGTTTCAATCGGCAAAACAAATTACGGATACATAGAAGCGGTCGGTAAGGATTGGGGAACAAGAGAAATTGATACACTTGATAAAGCGGCGGAACAAATAAGCATCTTGAGAAACGCCAACTCTCTTTGGAAAGAATTTGCATCCGCAGCAGGAATAACCACTCCCCGCCCCTCAATGAAGCAGACCGAATATCTTCGCCGTTGGAGCAACGAACTCAAGTTTGGCATTGATATGATAATGCTTGCGTATGAGGAAATGGCCAATCACACAGGAAAGCTCAGCCTGAGTTATATGGATAAGGTTCTTCTTAACTGGCACAGCAAGGGTTATAAAAAACCTTTGGATATAGAAAATGCAAAAGAAGAACAAAAGAGTGCAGGTAAAGCAAGCATAATGCCTAAACCCGACAATTCAAATAACGCATCATATGATCTTGATGAATTCAAAAAACGCTCACTTCACTCGGAGCTTAAATATGAAAGGAAGAAAAAATAATGAGCTACAGCAAAGCAACCCTTTCAAAAGCCACTCAGATTCTTGAAAGCAGACGAAACAAAGCTCAACGTACTCAGCTTGCAAGACATCTTGAAGTAACTGAGAAAATACCTGTTATTGCTGAATATGAATCCAAGCTTTCACAGACCGGACTTGACGTTGTTAAGGCAATCGGCATGGGCAGTGACGCAAAAGAATACATAGAGCAGCTTTCTCAGCTTAATCTTTCTTGCCAGCAAAGTATAAAAAAATTGCTTACAGAAAACGGATACCCCGAGGATTATCTTGAAATACCGTATTGCTGCAAAAAATGTAATGACTCAGGCTTTGTGGGCGGATATGTATGCGAATGCCGAAAGGAGCTTTTAAAAGAGCTTGCAAAGAAAGAACTCGCTTCCGTTTCAACAAGCGAAAACTGCAGATTTGATAATTTCAGCCTTGATTATTATCCTCAGCCTGTTGACAGCGAGCTTGGAGTTTCGCCTCAGAAGCGAATGAGCACAATCCTTGAATACTGTAAATGCTATGCTGAGGATTTTGATTCAGAATCCGAAAGCCTTTACATGCACGGAGCAACAGGTCTCGGAAAAACACACCTTTCTCTTGCAATTGCAAATGTTGTTGCAGAAAACGGTTACAGAGTTATATATGACACCGCTCAGAACATTCTTTCATCGCTTGAAAGAGAAAAATTCAGTTACACTAACAGCGGTGAAAGAGAAAAAGAAATTCTTGAATGTGATCTTTTGATAATCGATGACCTCGGTTCTGAATTTTCAACACAGTTCACAACAGCGGCGATTTATAATATTGTGAATACAAGAATCAACCGCTCAAAGCCTGTTATAATCAGCACAAACCTGACCGAAAAAGAGCTTGAAGCTAAGTATACTCAGAGAGTTACATCAAGAATAATCGGCAATTACGTTTCGTTGCTGTTTATCGGTAAAGATATAAGACAGATTAAGAATAAATTTTAAGGAGAAATAAATGGATATCATTCAGCAGCTTACGGCACAGTTTAATCTCCAGACATGGCAGGTTGAAAACACGGTAAAATTAATTGACGAAGGCAATACCATACCCTTTATTGCGCGATACAGAAAAGAAGCTCACGGCACACTTGATGACCAGGTTATCAGAGAGCTTTCAGAAAGACTTGAATATCTCAGAAATCTTGAAAAACGCCGAGAAGAAGTACGCACATCAATAGAAGCGCAGGAAAAACTGACAGATGAAATTTCAGCGGCTCTTGATAAAGCGGCGACCCTTGCTGAAATTGAAGATATATACAGACCTTTCAGACCCAAAAGAAAAACCAGAGCGTCTGTCGCAAGGGAAAAAGGACTTGAACCCCTTGCCAATGCAATTTATGAGCAGAAGGCAGATTCGGCATCACCTATTGAACTTGCAGCGGAATATATTGATGCGGAAAAAGGCGTTGAAAATGCCGAAGATGCACTTAAAGGCGCAATGGATATCATTGCAGAAAATATTTCAGATGATGCGGATATCAGAAGAAGACTTCGTAATCTTTTCACCGTTATTGGTGTTGTTACGACGTCTGCAACCGATAAAGAAGCGGACAGCGTATACTCAATGTATTATGAATATTCTGAGCCTGTAAATAAAATTGCGGGTCACAGAGTTCTTGCTATTGACCGAGGAGAAAAAGAAAAATTTCTTAAAGTAAACGTTACGATTGATGCTGTTAAGGCTGCCAATGTAATCACAAGCGTTACTCTCAATCCCGATGGCTCACCTACAACCGAAGCTGTGCGTGAAGCAGGCGAAGACGCTTATAACCGCCTTATCTGCCCTTCTATTGAACGTGAAATCAGAAATATGTTGACCGAAACAGCAGCGGCAAGTGCGATAAAGGTTTTTGCACTTAACACAAAAGAGCTTCTTCTTGCGCCTCCCGTTAAAGGCAAGGTTGTTATAGGCCTTGACCCAGGCTACAGAACGGGATGTAAGGTTGCTGTTGTTGCACCCACAGGCAAAGTGCTTGATACAGGTGTAATATATGTTACCCATTCCGATGCACAGCGTAATCAGGCAAAAGAGCTTATTAAAAAGCTTATTGCAAAGCACGGTGTCAATTGCATTTCAATCGGCAACGGTACAGCATCAAAGGAAACAGAAATTTTTGCAGCAGAAGTTCTCCGTGAAATCAGTGCAGACGTTTCATATATGGTTGTCAGCGAGGCAGGCGCTTCGGTTTATTCCGCGTCAAAGCTTGCAGCGGCGGAATTTCCTCAATATGATGTTTCGCTCAGAAGCGCTGTTTCAATTGCAAGACGTTTGCAGGACCCTCTTGCAGAGCTTGTTAAAATCGATCCGAAAGCAATAGGCGTTGGACAGTATCAGCACGATATGCCACCTAAAGAGCTTGATGCGGCTCTTGACGGTGTAATAGAGGATGCCGTTAACTCCGTTGGTGTTGACCTTAATACAGCATCCGCTCCCCTGCTTTCAAGAGTTTCAGGCATAAACTCAACAGTTGCCAAAAACATTGTAGCGTTCAGGGATGAAAACGGCGAATTTAAAGAGCGTTCACAGCTTAAGAAAGTTCCGAAGCTCGGTGCGA
>JBGVNA010000177.1:0-11126 GCA_045125175.1 Acutalibacteraceae bacterium | reverse complement strand
CACATCCAAAAGCCAACACTTTTTAGTTGATTTCAACAAAAAGATCTTTAAAAAGCCTCAACCGCCGCTTTTTCTGCCGCAAGACCCTTTTTATAGTTTTCAAGGAATGCTTTAAAGCCTGCAATATCATCGGCATCAGGTGCGATTTCTGTTGAATCCTGACCCGCAAAAACCTTGTTTTCAAGGTATTCATCAAGAGTTTCGCCCTCTGCCTTGCTTACCATATATTCAGCAAGAATTGCAACACCCCAAGGACCGCCCTCGCCTGCGGTTTTCATAACGGATACGGGAGCGTTAAGCGCAGCACCCATAATCTTCTGACCTGCAACGGGAGCCTTGAAATAGCCGCCGTGGCCAAGAATTCTGTCCACCTTAACATCCTCATCAGCGAGGATTTCCATGCCGATGCTGAGGGTTGCAGCAGCAGATGAAAGCTGAACTCTTGCAAAATTTTCAAGAGTAAACTTGCTGTCGGGACCCCTGAAGAACATAGGCTTGCCACTGTCAAGTCCTGTAATAACTTCGCCTGAAAGGTAGTTATATGCCACAAGTCCGCCGCAGTCCTTATCACCTTCAAGAGCTTTTTCAAACATCTTATCAAGAACCTTATAGATGCTGACATCCATACCCATTGCCTTACAGAATGATGTGAACATACCTGCCCATGCATCAATTTCTCCCGAACAGTTGTTACAGTGAACCATAGCAACAGGCTTACCGGCGGGGGTTGTTACCATATCGATTTCGGGATAAAGCTTTGAGAGAGCCTTTTCAAGAACAACCATAAGGAAAATTGATGTACCCGCCGAAACATTACCTGTTCTGACCGCAACAGAGTTTGTTGCAACCATACCTGTACCCGCATCACCCTCGGGAGGGCAGAGAGAAACGCCCGCTTTGAATTCGCCTGTGGGGTCAAGAAGAAGTGCGCCCTCTTCGGTAAGAACACCTGCATTTTCACCCGCAACAAGCACCTTGGGAAGGATTTCTTCAATTTTCCACGGGAAGCCGCAGGAAGTAACTTTTTCGTCAAACTGAGCAAGCATTTTCTTGTCATAATCGTTAGTGTTGCTGTCAATGGGGAACATACCCGAAGCTTCTCCAACGCCGATAACCTTTTTGCCCGTGAGCTTCCAATGAACATAGGCAGCAAGAGTTGCTATAAAATCAACGTCCTTAACATGCTCTTCACCGTTGAGAATTGCCTGATAAAGATGAGCGATGCTCCAACGCTGGGGAATATTGAAATCAAAAAGTGCGCTGAGCTCTTCAGCCGATTTTGCAGTAATGGTGTTTCTCCATGTTCTGAACTGTGCAAGCTGATTGCCTTCTTTATCAAAAGCAAGGTAACCGTGCATCATACCGCTGATACCAAGTGCTCCGACAGTAGTAAGCTTTTCACCGTATTTTTCGGCAACATTCTTTTTAAGTGCAGCAAATGCACCTCTGAGGCCTTCCCAAACCTGCTCAAGAGGATATGTCCAAACACCGTTATCATAGGTATTTTCCCAATCAAAGCTGCCCGATGCAAGGGGTTCATGGTTTTTACCGATAAGAACAGCCTTAATTCTGGTTGAGCCGAATTCAATGCCTAAAGCGGTCTGACCCGCAGCAATTGCCTTTTTGATATTTTCCATATTATCACGCTCCGTTTTGCGAAAAAACGCAAATTTATACAATATAATAATAACAAAATCCTTTAGTGACGTCAAGGTTTCAAACAAAAACTGCTATTTATATTGCAATTTTTTATTAAAATTGCTATAATAATTTTTATATGACCGCAATTAAAGTTTTAGGAGGAATTTTATGACATTGGTCGCAAAAGTCAGAAACGGAATTTCTAAAGTCCGTACATATTGGAAAACTCCGCCATTCGGCAAATACATGAATTTCAAAGAAATTGCAGCCCTTGCAGGCGGCGGTATCGGCGTTAAGTTCATTATCACCTGCGTATCCGGTGTACTGCTTTCCGCAACTAATGTGTTTGTCGGTAACACAATCGGCATCGAACCGATGAATATGTATTTCATATATATCATCGCCGTTGTTCTCAGCTTTCCGCTGACGATGTTCAGGGCATACATAATAGACAATGCCCGAAACCGAAAAGGCAAATACAGGCCATACATTGTTACAATGGGCTTGCCTACCATAATTCTCGCTGTCGGATACTTTTGGATGCCTTACGAAAAGATGGAAAATCAGCTTACAAAATGTATTGTTGTTCTTCTTTTCAATATCGGATTCCAGTTTTTCTATAATTTCCTTTATGATGCATACGATAACTACATAGTTGTTCTTTCACCAAACTCTCAGGAACGCTCAGATGTTGCATCAATCAGGTCAGTCACAGACTCTTTCGCACCAACAATCACAACGGCAATTATCCCTCTGCTCGGCAGTCTTTTAATTGGCACAAGAAACCTTAATGACATAAGAATATACCGTTATATATGGCCTCCTATTCTTATTCTCGGATTTTTCCTGAGTGTTATTATATATGTTAACACTGAAGAAAAAATTGTTCAGGCAAAAACGCACGTTGTTCAGATTAAGTTTATGGATGCCCTTCGTGCCGTTCTGAAAAACAAATATTTCTGGATCATTTCTCTTGCAGGATGGCTCGGTTTCCTTGAAGGTGCTTACGGCAGCATTCTCAACTGGCTTTATTCCTATCAGCACGCTTGTTCAAGCGGCGAGTATTCGCTGATTGTTACAATATACGGAAATGCTTCTCTTTGGGGAATGCTTCTCGCCCCGCTCTGCATTAAAAAATTCGGTAAACGAAACACCCTTATTTTCACCAATTTCCTCAACATAGTTTTCCTTGCCCTTATTTATCCCGTTGTTAAATATGCGGATATCAGCATTATGATATGGCTTGTTATGATCTGCCTTTGGTTCAACGCTCTTGTCGGTTCATTTGCACATATCCTTACGCCCAGCCTCAACGGCGATATCCGTGACTATCAGCAATATATTACAGGAGAAAGAATAGACGGAATGTTTGCTGCCGTGGGACTTATAGGCAGCGTTGTTACAATGGTAACAAGCTCTGTTCTCCCTGCGATTTACAAAGAGGTCGGTTTTAATGAAGAAACACTCAACAGACTTCTTCCGAAAATCATTGCCCAGGGTGAAGAGATTGACGATTTGACAAATGTATATAATGTTCTTTACGATAAAGAAACATTTATAAGCATATTCGGCGTTCTTATCGCTGCATCTGTTATTGGCGCAGCAATGAATGTTATCCCGTATTTCTTCTATGACCTTTCCGAGATAAAGCAACAGGGCATGATAAAGGTTCTTAAAATACGTGCTTTGTTTGAGGATTACGGAAACGGCGTTCTGAAAGACAAAGACCTGGTTGAAACAATAGAAACAATCAAAAAAGCATATGAATATGCAGACGCACAACCCAAAGATATTACCGAATATAAGGAAGCAAAGAAAAGCGCATCAGATAAGGCTGCCAAGAAAGAAGCAAAAGCAAACTACAGAAAAGCTGTTGAATTCAATAAAAATATTGAAATTTCAAAATTCGTTCTTGACGAAATGAACCGCTTCAACACACCGTTTGGTATAATGCAGCTTAACCAGGCAAAGCTCACTGTTGCAGCAGGCTATGAAGCTGTTTATAGCTACAGCAAAGCGGACCTCAGAGATGCCAAGGCTCTTCCCAAAAACACACCGGAAGAAAAAGAATACAGAAAAAATGCAATTACAGTTGCAAAAGAATTTATTGATGCGCAGAGAGCTTCTAAAAAATTCTTTAATAACAGCATAATTGAATTTGACACAAACATTTTTGAAAAGCTCTTTAATGAAGAAGATGCTCTTGCAGAAAAGCTTGAAGAAACCTATCAGAAGCTCTATAAAGCACGAGATGAAAAGGATAAAGCACAGATTTCAGAATACATGCAGCAGATTAAAGAGATCAAGGCAAACCAAAAATCGCTTGAAAACGAAATAAAGAAAGCAACAAATGAAAATTCAATCTATAATCGCGCTGCAAAGCCCTATATCAAAGCGAAGAAGCTTATTGAACAAAGCGAAAACTACGCAAGATTTGATGAAATTGCTGCATTGTATGATGAGGCAAAGGAACGATACGAAAAAGCAATTTCAGATGCAACTGCAGAAGCAGAACGAATAGCTGCTGAAGAAAAGGCTTATGAAGAAAAACTCAAAGCCGAAAAAGCAGCAAAAAAAGCCGCAAAGAAAAACCGCTGATAAAATTAAACTCCGCTGAAGATTTTTCTTCAGCGGAGTCTTTTTAAAGAAGAAACCCCCGACCTCGGAAGGTCGGGGGTTAAATTGTTTAGTTGCTTATTTCAGAATCAAGCATCTGTGCTATGAACAGTCTGTGAAATATCTTCAACAAGTGTATAGTGATTGATGATAGCCTGAACGTCTTCACCGTCAACAGCCTGGTCATGAGTAACGTCAGCTGCTTCAAACTTAGCTTCACCCATCTTTGCCATTGTTGCTTCGTTATTTTCAATGTAAAGGTTAAGTGCTGCTGCGTCAGTACCGTCTATACGTGTATCACCGTTGATATCACCGTAAAGAACTGCGAAGTATCTGAATCTGAGGTTACCACGGTAACGACCGTCAAATCTTGCGTTTGTACCTGAACCACGTGCAGAGTTTGTCTTTGTTACTGTACCGTTAGAACCGTCGATGGTAATACCTGAAATCTTAAGACCAAGAGCTTCAAGAGCATCAATTGCTTGGCCTTCATCATAGATGCCGAAGCCTACGCCTTCTTCAAGGCCATAGATATGAGCATACTGAATCTGATTTTCATAAGTTGTAGGCTTAATCAGAGCAGCGTCATCAGCTTCGGGATCGGTGTTGATGCCGGGATTTGTTTTATAAACAAGGTTCTGAATAGCCTGGTTAAGAGCACCTGCTGCAGATTCAATTTCATCCTGTGACTCTGAGTCATAGTTTGATTTGTTATCTGTGTAAAGCTTTGCGTCAGCAAGAGCCTGCTGAAGGTTTTCAACACCTGATTCAATACCAAATGTTTCGTGGTCGATATAAGGATCATTGAGAATTTCTTCTGCAATTGCCTGGAAAGCGTCAATCCTTACCCAGTCTGCAAAACCGGTGAACTCAACAAGCTGCTGCCATGCTTTAAGAAGACCCTCATATGCTTTTGTAACCATTGACTGAGTGATACCTGATGCAAGAACGTTTGCATCTCCGGCCTTTAAGTAGAGTGACTGAGCAAAGTCATAAGCCTCTCTGAATGCTGCGTAAGATGTTGTGGTGAATGCCTTTGTTTCAATCTTATTACCGTTTTCATCAAAGATAACTTCGCCGTTTTCATCCTTTGAATAGATAATATTGAGTCTCTTGGTATCGTTATCCTTATAGTCGTTTGCGGAAAGATCAAGAATCCATTTAAGCATGGTTGTGTCAACAACGCTTGCTCTTGCATTTTCCGCATTTTCTATACGGTAGCTTACCTGGTCCATGTGATTGTAAAGAGCGCGTCTGTTTGCATAAACAGTTTCAACATAATCATAATAGCCCTGTGAAATAGCGATTATAACTTCTTCAGCATAAGTCTGACCGCCTGCGATACCCTTACGAATATAGCCTGCAACTGTTGCTGAATTTAATTGGGGATCGCCTGATACGCCATTGAATGAGATGCTGCCTGCATTGAAGAATTTGAATGCGGGTCTCTTAAGAGTATAACCGATTGAACCGTCAATAATTGTTGTTTCTTCATAGGTCCAGCCATTTTCTTCGAGCCAGTCAGCAATTATACCCAAATATCCGTCAGGAAGATTTGCCCACTGATATGCGCCGTTAAATGCACCGTCAGCATTATAAGTGATATCGAAATTAATGGCATCGGTCTTGCCTGAGCTTGCAAGGATATATCTTACCATTGCTTCGGTTTCTTCTGTTGAAAGAGCAACGTTATTTGCAGCTTTGCTGCCGTATTCAGCAGCCATAGCAAGCTGCTCAAAATTACCTGTTGTGAAGTAATCGGAGTTGATGCCTGTGATCTGTTCGCCGGTTACTGAATCGTGCCAGCCTGAAACATGTCTGTTTTCTGCTGTTCCGGTTCTTGAGTTATCGAAGTAGTTGAATGAGTTTGAAGCTGTTGTGTAATAGGGATACATTGCTTCGGGTACACCGGGATCGCCGTCTGCATAATAGGTAACATCAGTTGTTGTTCCGTCAGCGTTGGTTATGGTTTCTGTTGTATCAGCGGTAAGATATCTGCCGTCGCCGTTTGTATCAAGGCAGGACATTCTCTTAAGTTCACTTTCAATCCAGAACATATACCAATCGCCGTATGCACTTACAAGATCGCCTGTTGCGAAATCTTTATAGGTTGAAATGTAAGCATCTGCTTCTTCGGTGAACTGATTGTAGTTATTATAAACATAACCTGCTGTTGAGAAATCTTCGAAGGTAAAATACTTGTAGTCATCATCGTATCTTACAAAGGGATCACTTGCTGAACGGTAGGTTGCCTGTGCAAATCTGAAATCACCGTATTCTGCATGGTCACCGGTTGCATCCGAAACAGGAGTACGTGTTGCTGACTCAAGATAAGAAATATTAGCGTAAAGGTGATAAACCGTTGTGGGCTCTGCGCCTTCAACCGTGGGTTCAATTGTTTCCTCGTAAATATAGGCATCCTTAAGCATGTTAATAACTGAAATAGCCTCGTCACGGGAAGCATATGTGCCGTAAACAAAACCGTTGCTGAGAACAACGTCAGTGTTGATACCGTCTGCGTTCTTGATAGCCTGAGCCTTGCCGTCAACTGCAGCATAAGCATCTTCTTCAACATCAAAGGTTCTTACTTCGTAAGCATTGATATTGGTTGTAAGCGATGAAAGATAATTCTCAAGATCTGCTACCTTATAGTATACCTCTGTTCTGCCTGAAGCTGTAAGATATTCTTCATCATAAGGTCTCTGATACTGTGTACTCATGATAAGAGGAAGAATTGTTGAGAAAAGAGGAGTCTTATAGGTATTAAGATAGGTAAGAAGTCTGTAAAGGAGAATGGGAAGACCCGATTCTGTGCTGCTGAGTGAAAGAATTTCGCCAAAGGTTGTTGCTGTTGTAACATTGTTACCGGTTACAACATTTGATCTGCTGCCTGATGACCAGAGAACACCGTTATCGTTGAATATGATAGCAAGCACACGGTCAATGACATTAATAAGAACTTTCTTTGTGGGAAGATGGAGTTCACCATTTTTATCGGGGTTAATTGAGAACAATCCAAGAATGCCCTGAAGGTTAAACTGAATAAGATTGCCGAGAAGCCATTCATTGATAATCTGGCTTGAGCCGCTAAGACCGGGAAGCCATGACGAAGGAAGAAGCTTGAAGAGAGTGTTATCAATCAGTTCATAGATAGCATCCCAGTTAGCATTAGTCTTAACCTGTCTTTTAGCGTAATTATCATAGCAAGCATTTGCCCATGTGTTGAATGCCTCTGTGAATACGCCTGTGTTACCGTTTGCACCGAAGAGACCTGTTGTTGTATCTTCATCACCAACCCAAATGGGAAGATATGTGCTGAAGCCCCAACCGAGGAGCTCGCCTGCAAACTGCTCAAGGGTTGTGTCGGTTGTGAAGAACTTATTGTTGAGCTGGAACACACCGTTAAGTCTGTCAGCCGCAAATGAGCAGATGATATCAAGAGCTGCCTTGGGGATTTCAACGTTATGAGTAGCTACAACATTACCGTTAGTATCCTTAATGGGGATGGGTTTAACAATTGAGTAACGAAGAATTTCAATCTCTTTACCGTTGACTGTTATAACATCGTCAATGGGAGCAATTGCGCCTTCAAGGAAAGCGTGATATGCATCAAGGCGCTCATAGTAGTTGTTTTCGGGAACAACGGGAGCTGCAAGAGCTGCAAAACCGTATGCAAGAACTGAGGGAATATCAGTAGTCCATTCGGGGAAGTAGCAGCCGTCGATAAAGTCGTTAAGAGCAAGCTTGATGATGTTTGCGTAAACCATATCTGTTGAGATAACATAATTGGGTCTTACAAGAGCTGCATCAACATCACCGTTGCCTGCATCGTCCTTAAGGGTTACAGCAGTTCCGTCTGCAAGGTATGCATAAGCGATGGGAGTTGTACCGCCGTCAGCATTTGTTTCAAACGCTGTGGGATAAATAACCTCGCCTGTTTCATAAGTAAGATATGTCTGAGTAACTTTTGTATCTTCAAGTGAGGTTACATAGTTATTATCAGCATCAAGATACCAGATAACGTTGAGGTCATCGGGTGTGTATGCAAGATGTGAAGAGCTTGCAAAAAGACCTAAGCTGGGAAGGAGGTTAATAAGAAGACGGGCAACGTCATTGAGGAGTGACATGAAGTTATCGGTAAGAGAAATGCCTTCATATTCAATCCTGATAAATGTATCAAGACCACCTTCTAAAAGGAGCCAGTCAAGAAGAGCACTGACATAGGGAACGGGATATGCTTTCTCTTCTTCTGTGTATGTGGGTTCGGGAGCGCCGTTTGCGGTAAGAAGACCTTCAACGATACCGATGATCATTGTGAATGTTTCATCCTGAAGGGCTGCGGGGTCACCCAAGGGGAATTCCTCTGTTATTTCAACACCAAGCAAATCATAGAGAAGACCGGAAAGCAGATCCTTAACCGTGCCGCCCATGAAGCCCTGGATAACATTATTAACAAGCTGATAGAAGCTTATGTTTGAGAGTGATGCGCCGCCGGGAGCAACGGTTTCATCGCCCATAGCGGGAAGAAGAGGCTCTGCGTTCATGCCAAGCATTGAGAAGCCACCGCTTGCTGCATCTGTTCCCGTACCGTCAACAAGAGCCCAGTCGATGAGCTGCTGAATCCATGTGTCGATATTGCTGAGATCGCCGGGAGCAGCTGTTGCACTGGAGTCAACAAGCAATGTGTAAAGAAGGTCTGCAATAAGACCGGGAATATTCTCAATTGATACAGATGATAGATTGGGGAAAAGATCCGCTACCATACCGTCAAGAAGCGAGGGAAGAAGTGAACCCCAATTGAATGAACCTGCAAGCATGCGCTGAAGCATGGGAGCAAGGTTTGAAATCCAGTTGATAAGCATTTCGAGAACTTCTGTATCGGGAGCTGTTGATCTGCGGATATTATAGTTAAATCCGTTATCGGTAAGACCGTAGCTTTCATTAAGAAGGTCACCGAAAAGTTTGAGAGCGTCAGCGAAGTTAACAATCCAGTTACCTTCAAGAACGTCAAAAACAGCGGCAAGTGACTGGATAAGGTTATCGACACTTCTGAGGTCGAGCTCGCCTTTGATACCTGTACCGTAGTCATCGATTGCGTCGTCAAGGTTAAGCATAATGTCTGATGTGAAAAGTTTAATGCCGATGTTCGCAATGTCATTAAGCTCGCCACAGGTTAACATTATGTTCATTTCACCGAGTAAATCATCAAGCATATCGAGAACCCAGGATGCGCCCTGCTGATATGAGAAGAAATACTTCTGGTCAGAACCCTCTGTGGGGTTATGCCATGAGTCACCGGCTGCGTAAGAAGGAACATACGCTGCGGTGAACAGCATTACTGCTGCCAACAAAACAGCTAAAAGTCGTTTTGCCTTTTTCATATTTTTGCACCTCCATAAAATATAACGCATTTGCGTCGAAGCCCCTGCAAAAAAGGCTTCTCTCTTGGGCATCTGCTGATACCCTAATTTACAGTATTTAATTTATAAGGGATATGTTGCATACTCCGTGCAATAAAATTAATTTTTTGTAAATAAATTATGAATATTTTATTAACAAGACGTTTTTTTGTTTACATTTAACAAACACTTTCGTTTCTGTTTGTTCAAGTTTAACAAAAGGCAACCACCTCATTCAAGCAGCTTATAACCTGCGCATTTGCAGAATAAAGGCGCTCTCTGTTTTCATGACCGCTTGTCAGAAGCACACAATCCGCACCCAATTCTGCAGCCATTTCGGCATCGTGTTCAAGGTCGCCGATAACAAGAATTTTGTCTGCATTTCCACTTTTTCTAAGGTAATTTTCTGCCCTTTCTATTTTGGAACCTGCATAAAAATCCTCTGCTCCGAGCACGGCCTCAAAGTAATCAAAAACACCGTATTTTTTAACATTTTCGTGGAGCTGCTCATTATTTGAAGAGGAAACAATCGCCTGTTTTACGCCGTTTTTTGCGAAATATTCTATCAATTCAATAGCTCCGTCGGTCAAGCCGCAGGCGTTAAGATGGCGCAGATAACCCTCATTATATTGTTTTATAATGAGAGAATAGTCTTCTTTTTCCATATCAAAAACCTTTTCATAAAATTTGATTATGGGCACACCGATGCATTCCCTGTAATAATCAATATCAATCGGCTCTCTGCCTCTGAGGGCAAGCATATCGTTAACGCTTGCAAGAGATGCACCGATATCATTGAGCAGAGTTCCGTTCCAATCCCAAATAACGTGTGTATATTTCATTTGCTCTCCTTGCATATTAATAATGTTTCTATTATAATTAAAACGGTGATATCATGAATACATTTGAGAAAATTTATGAGGTTGTTAGGAAAATACCGAAAGGTAAAGTCGCAAGCTACGGCACGGTTGCCGCAATGGCAGGCAATCCGCGCTGGTCAAGAGTTGTCGGCTACGCACTGCACGTTAATCCCGACCAGGGTACAATTCCATGTCACAGAGTTGTTACCCGAAACGGCGAGATTTCGGCTGCTTTTGCATTTGGCGGCGAAAACATGCAGCGTTTGCTGCTTGCCGAAGAAGGAATTGAATTCCTTGATGACGGCAGAGTGGATATGAAAAAATACGGGTGGATGGGAGATTAACCTGCAGGGGTTATAACTCCGTTATCTGAAATGGTTACACCTTGGGGTTCATAGCTTTCAACCCTGTCAAAAAGCGCTCTGCGCTCTGAAACTTCTGTCAGAAGCCTTGTTTCGCATCCCTTTTGTGCAAGGGGTACGATGGAGGCTTCTATTTCTATATTTTTATTGATTTTCAAAGTAATAACGCAGGAATCAAGCGATTTGCTGTTAAACCAGAAATTGCCTACGCTGTAGACAATCAGCGCACCGTTATAGAACTCCATGCC
>JBGVNA010000176.1:0-12637 GCA_045125175.1 Acutalibacteraceae bacterium | reverse complement strand
GTAAAGGTTATGGCACAATGATGATGAATCATATATTCAACGAAATCAAAAATTCGGGATACAACAGCGTGGTGCTTTGGGTATTTGAAAAGAATACCCGTGCCCGTAGTTTTTACGAAAAGCACGGATTTGTATTAACTGGTAACACACAAACGGTATACGGTGCAGTTGAGGTTATGTATCGAAAAAACTTATAAAAGGTAAATATAATATGAATATCGTCAGAAAACTCAAAATAAACGAACTTCCCATTTTAATACAACTTTTCAACTACAAAGATATTGATGATATGATTTTTGAAAACACACGCAACATCGAAAACGGTATCATTGATATTTTTGCTCTGTTTAATAATAACAAGCTGATTGGTGAGCTTCATGTAAAATATGATAATGAGGATAAAGACTTTGCTGAAAAAGGAAAGCGAGCTTATCTGTTCGCATTCAGAATTCATAAAGATTATCAAGGTAAAGGTTTAGGTTCTTATCTTCTCAAAACCGTTATTGACGAACTCAATGCCAACGGCTATCACGAACTCACCGTCGGCGTTGAAGGTGATAACATACGAGCAAGATATATGTACGAAAAGTGCGGCTTCGTTCATCCTGTTGCCCGAATAAAAGAAACCTACCAAGGCGACAGTTATGAATATGATTTGTTGTTGAGGAAAGAAACACTTTAAAATGGTGATTATATGAAAACTCTTATTTTGAACGGCTCTCCTCGTAAAAACGGAGATACTGTTAGTTTAATTAAAAAGCTAACCGAGAAACTGAATGGTGAGTATAAGATAGTTGACGCTTATTATTCAGATATTTCAGCTTGCGTTGATTGTCGCTATTGTTGGAACAACGACAGTTGTTCAATCAACGATGACATGATAGAAATATACGATTATATCGTCGAGTGTGATAATGTTGTAATTGCTTCACCAATTTATTTCTCACAACCCACAGGAAAACTGCTTGATGTTTGCAGCAGATTCCAAACATATTTTGCAGCAAGGCATTTCCGTAATCAAACACCAATAATTAAACCAAAGAAAGGTGCAGTGATTCTTGTTGGTGGCGGTGACGGTAATCCTGAAGACGCATACAAAACCATCTGCGCAATCCTTCATCATATCAATGTTTCAGAAGTTTATCCTTTGGTTGGAAGTTTTAACACTAATGAATTTCCTGCGACGGAAGATGAAACAATAACATCGGAAATTGCAAATATAATTAATTACTTGAACAGTTAATTCTACTAAAAGAAAAAGCCATATAAGCTGATTTAAAAGTCAACTTATATGGCTTTTCTATAAATTATTAAAGTGTAATTGATGTAATGATTTTGATGTTAAAAGTGTTGATATATAACGGTATTTTATTTAATTTTTGTACTGTCAACGATATATCATCAAAACATCAAAAAAGGAATAAAAAGCGTTACAGAATTATTATCTCATATCTGACAACGGTGTGTAATCAGTATTATTTCGCAAATATTCTTCCATTTTACCGCTGAGCAGTAATCTGACATAACTCATCGGTTCGTTGTAGATGAGATAGTCAAGTTCTGATGTTTCATACATATTGTTTGCATATTCGTTTTCAACGGCGATGCAGTCGATTGACACCATTGAACCGTCGGCGAGTTTCACCTCAACACAAGCGGTATCGATATTAAATTCACAACAAATAATGTTATTAATCATAAATAAAAAACTCCTTTTAATAGTTTGAAAAACGTAGGAAAAGTAGCGTCTGAAATCGTTGATATATAAGGGATTGAAAGTGCGGTAATCAAGGGGTACGTATAGTTTGACCTGTTACCCCTATTTTGCGGTTACTTTTTCCACATGATGAACTTTTTGAGTTGCAAAAATCAAGTAACCCAAAACATTTTCGTTACAGTTAAAAATTTACCAAATAGAGCTTCTGAAACCGTTGTATATCAACGGTTTCAGAGTGCGGCAATTGAGGGGTGCGTATAGTTTGACCTGTAACCCCAATTTTGCGTTTCTATTGTTCTAATGGTTGAATTTCAAGTTGTAAAAAATCAGTCGATTTGCAACGGTGAAAAAAGTTTGACAAAAATTTAAAATAGGATTAAAATATAGATGAGTAAATGATCTTTCATAAGGAACCTCCTATCTGACAAAACTCAGAAAGGAGAAAAACTACCGGTTAGCATGGCAAAGTCCAAAAAAGAAAATGATTTCGGCACAGGAATACCCAAGGATGTTATGGAATCTTTAGCAAGAGCTTTACTTCCGGAAATCAGGGCATTCTACGAAAGCAAAGAAGGCAAAGAAGCTTTTGAAAAGTGGAAAGCCGAAAGAGAACGAAGTACAGATTAATATAAATCTTAATTCGGCGGGGATGAATCATCATCCCCGTTTTCTCATTCTAAAAGACTGTAAGAAATGAAAAATCCGAACGCATCTCCAATCTTAAGGAGAGGGTTCGGATTATCATCTTTTGGTCGGAGTGCAGAGTTTCGAACTCTGGGCCTCGTGGTCCCAAACCACGCGCGCTACCAGCTGCGCCACACCCCGATTGATATTAAATTGAAATTCTTGCTTGAGTAAAGCATTGCGATAACTATCCGCTTGCGCTACCAGCTATCGGTCAGAAGCATTGTCGCACTGCTCGCTTGGAGCGCTTCGCATTGCTCTGTGTTTCTTCCTGCTCTGCCATTGCCTTTTTCCGCCACCGGCGGCGGCAATGCCCGAGCCACCACACCCCGATTGATATTAAATGTGCTTATATATTTTATGCTATTTGCGGGAGAATGTCAACAAAAATCTTTATATCAGTTTATTTATTTCTCTGACAACTCGTGCCACGGGCAGACCGACTATATTGAAATAATCGCCCTCGATTTTCTCAACGAGAGTGCAGCCCTTTCCCTGAATTCCGTAAGCGCCCGCCTTATCCATCGGCTCACCCGTTGCAACATAAGCTTCAATTTCATCGGCTGTCAGCTCATAAAATTTAACCTTGCTCTCCTGCGCAAAGATGTTGACATTATCGCCGCAGGCTATGCATACGCCCGTTATAACCTCGTGCTCAACACCCGAAAGCATGGCGAGCATTGCGATGGCATCCGCCTTATCCTTGGGCTTACCGAGAATTTTATCGCCCGCAACAACGATTGTATCTGCGCCGATAACAATATCATTTTTATGGCTCCCGGCTGTTGCGAGAGCCTTTTTTGTTGCCGTCATTTTTGCCGCATCGACGGGCTTTGTGCCCTCGGGAATGCTTTCATCAACGTCAGCAACGCATATTTCGAATTCAACTCCCGCCGTTTCAAGCAATTCCTTGCGGCGGGGGGATGCCGATGCAAGAATTATTTTTTTCATGCCTTGCCTCCGCCAATCATTCCTCTGCGCTGCATTTCAGCAACACGCATAACGAGCGCCTGAGTTTTACCGTCGCAGATTTCGCCGCTCAGCACCATATCAACCGCCTTATCAAGCGGAATTCTTTCAACCTCAAGATATTCGTCATCATCAAGATTCATGTGGGTTTCCTTAAGCTGCCATGCGGCATAAAGATAAATTGTTTCTCCGCAATAGCCGGGAGTCGGATAGAATTTGCCGAGATCGGCATATTTTTCGGCAACATGGCCCGTTTCCTCTTCAAGCTCACGCTTGCCTGCCTCAAACGGGTCCTCATCCTTTTCAAGCTTGCCTGCGGGAAGCTCAAGAATGACCTCCATATAGGGATATCTGAACTGGCGCACAAAAAGCAGCTCATTTTTATCATTAATTGCGGCAACGCACACGCCGCCGTGATGCTCAACAACCTCACGGATGCAGGGCTTGCCGGTAGGAAGTGCCGCCTTGTCACGGCGCACATTTATTATTTTGCCCTCATACACATAATTTTTTTCAAGCGTTTTTTCAAAAAGGTCCATAATAAGTCCTCCGATGAATTTATAGGATACATTCTGAATATTATCTACTGACAGGGGGTCTTTTTATGAATTATATCACAAAACCTGCGGTAATGACAGAGATAAACCAAAGAAATATGATTTTTTCTTTAAAAAAAGCGTTTCCGCTGCTGAATGTGAGGGTTATCGGCAAATCTTTATGCGAAAGAAGAATATTTTCGCTGAGCATCGGCAAAAGCGAAAATCCCCTGCTCATTGCGGCGGGATTTCACGGTCAGGAATGGCTGACAACTCTGCTTGCGCTGCGGTTTTCGGAAATTCTTCTTCGGGCAAAATCAAGGCGGGAGCCGATTTGGGGCATTGACCCTGCCTGCATCCGCCGAGAGGTTATTATTGTTCCCTGCGTAAACCCGGACGGCGTTGAAATTGCAATTAACGGAGCAAAATCTGCAGGCAGATTCGCTCAGACGGTGCAAAATCTCTGCGCCTCATCAAGCGATAAATGGAACGCAAACGCAAGGGGTGTTGATATCAACCACAATTTCGATGCGGGCTGGAATGAGCTTCGCAGCATGGAAATCGAAAGCGGAATAATCGGCCCTGCGCCAAGAAGATACGGCGGTTTTATGCCCGTCAGCGAGCCGGAAACAGCAGCAATTGTTTCGCTGAGCAAGGTGCGCAAGCCGAGAACGGCGCTTGCCTTACACAGTCAGGGTGAGGAAATATTCCGGGAATACGGCAAAAACGAGCCTTTCAGAAGCAGGGAGCTTGCGGAGATTTTTGCCGCCGTAAGCGGCTATAAGCTCGTTGAAAACAGCGGCCTCGCTTCTCACGGCGGGTTCAAGGATTGGTTTATCGATTTCTTTAACCGACCCGCCTTTACCGTTGAAATCGGCAAGGGCGAAAACCCTCTTCCGCTGACGGATTTTGACGGCATACTTGAACATATGCTGCCTTTGCTTGTTCTTGCGGCAACGGTGTAACAAAAAACCCTGCTTCGTTTGAAGCAGGGTTTGTGTTTTTTAGAATGTGCCTTCTGTGATTACAACTTTAAGAAGCTCGGGAACCATGAAGAGGAACTTGGGAAGCCACTCCATGAATGCATAAGCTGCAAGACCCATAAAGCTGGGAACGATGCTGAGGTTATATTCAGCCTCGCTTGTTGTGTTATCGCCTGTAAAGGTTACCTTGTTCTTACCTGTTTCCTTTGTAAGAGTAAAGGTATCGTGGAGAGTAACTGCCTGCTCTGCGCCCTCGATTTCTTCGCCGTTCTCATCTCTGGGAACATCTGAAAGAACATATGAATTGAAGGTAAGAGTTCCGCCGTCAACCGAAATTGTGTTGAAGATACCGCCGATATAAGCCTGGTTTGTCTGGTTCCAGTCCTGACCGTCCCAGTAGTTGCCGTAGCCGCCCTTCTGAATTGTGAGAGCATCAATCCACTCTGTCTTAACGAAATGATTTGCAAGGAATGAACGGACTTCATATCTCTTTGTGCCTGCTGTGCCTGCAAGAACATAAACTGCGCCGTTATCCTTATCAACCTTGTTGCCTGTGAGAGGCTTTGTTCTGAGATACTGATGGTCGTGACCGCTCATTACGAGGTCAACGTCGCATTCGTCAACAACCTTAGTGAGTGCCTTCTGAAGATAGAGGGCATCGGGCCACTTGGCATCCTTGCCGAGTGAATAGGGGGATTTATGCATGCAAACGATTTTCCAGTCTGCATCGGTGCTGTTAAGGTCGTTTTCAAGCCATTTGAGCTGAGCAACTGAAATTGAAAGAATATCGTTTGTATTAAGCACTGCAAAGTGAGCATTGCCGTAATCAAAAGAATAGTTTACGCCGTCTGAAACCTGAACGCTTTCGGTTGTGTCAAGGTTAAACATGTTGTTGAACCAATTTTCAACGCCGAGGCCATCGTGGTTGCCTGATATGGGAGCAAGAGTTGTGCTGAGGTTGATATGCTTCATTGCCTTATCGTAAGCATCCCATTCTTCGTTGGTGCTGTCGTTTGTGAAGTCGCCGAGATTAACCATGAACTCTGCTGTGGGCATTTTTTCAAAAGCTGCGTCAACAACCTTTGCGCCTGCTGCAAAATTCTCATAGCTGCTTGCCTGAATATCGGCAATAGCGATGAAATTAATTTTATCGTCATCGTTATCGGTTACAAACTTGCCTGCAGCGCTGCGAACGGTTTCGTCACCTACATCGTAATAATAGGTTTTGCCTGCTTCAAGACCTGAAACAAGAGCCTTATGAACATAGTTGCCTTCCCACTCAAAAACATCTTCGTATGTAATGGTTACATTTGCCGCAGAGCCGTCAGCGTTAATAACATCAACAATGCTTGAAGTTTTTTCCTTTGTGTACCATGTGATACCTCTTGATGTTGAGGGGTCGCCGTTAACTACAACGGAAATACGGGTAGGAGCTGTACCGGGAACGGTTGTTTCTTCAGCCGATGCGGGGAAAATGAAGCATGTTGCGAGCATTGTGAGGCAAAGAACAACGCTGAGAATTCTGAGAAAATTCTTTTTCATTTTGTGTTTCCTTTCAATATTTTTTGCTGTTTAAGCGAAAGAAGCCGTTATGCCTGAATTATTTAACGGGAATGCTTGTGTCCCACTTTGTGAGCCATTCGCCTGTGCGGCAGTTTCTTGCTCTGAAGAGGATTTCATCATCGTAAACTTCAACGATATATGTAAGACCTGCGCCGTTGCCGCCTTCTTCACCGTCTTTGTTTTCGATTGAGAATGCGGGAGCGTTGATTGAATGGAAGCCGCCTTCGTGATTAAGATAACTGTACTGGCTGAAACCTGCATGAAGGTGACCGTTGATAAGAACAACTGTGCTGTCTGCAGCGTGCTTTGAAAGAACCTCAATAAGCTTATCGTTCTGAGGACCTACTGAGCCGGCTTCTTTATTTGTGCCGTTACCCCAGGTTGTGGGGAGGTTGTGGGTGAGCTTAAGAGGCTGGTGAACGATAACAAATACGGGCTTGCCTTTTTCTGCTGCGATTTCTGCATCGAGCCAGTCAAGCTGTGCGTCGCTGAGATATGTTTCTTCGAATACCATTTTATCTGCGCCGAGAACAATGAATTTGTATCCGTTAACATATTCTGAATAAGCGAGCTTGCCTTCTGCGTAAGGCTTAACGGGGTTTTCACCGTTGTTGAGAGCGTTTGTGAATTCAAGGAAACGTGCGGAGCTCTGGCTGTATGCACGGAGTCTGATATCGTGGTTACCGGAAGCCATGATGTAACGGGTATCAATGCTCTTGAGTTCATCATAAACAAGCTGATATTCTTCTGCAAGGCCGTTTTCTGCGATATCGCCAACGCCTACGATTGCGTCGAGTCCCTCTGCATTTCTCAAATCAATGCATGCTTCCTGGAATGACTGATATCTGCCGAACATATAGTTTGAAACCTGAGGGTCTGCAACGGTTGCAAAAACCAATTTCGCATCATCGGGGTCTTTTGCCTTGATAGGCTCAGCCGTTGAGGGAGCAACGATACCGCCGTTAAGTGAATACATAACGGAGATGATGAGTGCGAAAATCTTGAAGAAAATTTGCTGAACAAAATTGAGTGCCATAGTTTTAACCTCCAAACATAAATATACGCTATTAGATTACCACTAAATTTGTCAATTGTCAATAAATCGGATAACGAAACTCATAAAATTACACTCTATTGAATGGTTTATACAAATATTTTTCAAAAAAGCTGTTCAATTTGGAATAATTAAAGACTTTACAAACAGAAAGAAAAGTGTTAGTATAATCAATGGTGTTTTATATTAAACAACATATACAGATTTTTTTAGGAGGAAAAGACTATGGCAAGAAAAATGAAGACCATGGACGGTAATAACGCCGCTGCATGGGTGTCATATGCCTTCACTGAAGTTGCCGGCATTTACCCCATCACTCCGTCAAGCCCCATGGCAGACTATGTTGACCAGTGGTCAGCACAGGGCATGAAGAACATTTTCGGCACAACCGTTAAGGTTGCTGAAATGCAGTCAGAAGCAGGCGCAGCAGGTACCGTTCACGGTTCACTTGCAGCAGGTGCTCTCACAACAACCTACACTGCTTCACAGGGACTTCTTCTCATGATCCCCAACATGTATAAAATTGCAGGTGAGCTTCTTCCCAGCGTTTTCCACGTTTCGGCACGCTGCGTTGCTTCACATGCTCTTAACATTTTCGGCGACCATTCAGACGTTTATGCCTGCCGTCAGACAGGTTTCGCAATGCTCGCTGAAACAAATACTCAGGAAGTTATGGACCTCGGTGCTGTTGCTCACCTTGCATCAATCAAGGGCAGAGTTCCCTTCATCAACTTCTTCGACGGTTTCCGTACATCACACGAGCTTCAGAAGATTGAAGTCTGGGATTTCGAAGACCTCAAGGAAATGTGCGACATGGATGCTGTTGAAGCATTCCGCAAGAGAGCTCTCAACCCCGAGAGACCCGTTATGCGCGGTTCACACGAAAACGGCGACATCTTCTTCCAGCACAGAGAAGCTTGCAACAGCTACTATGACGCTCTTCCCGCTATCGTAGAAGAGTACATGGACAAGGTTAACGCAAAGCTCGGCACAAACTACAAGCTCTTCAACTACTACGGCGCACCCGATGCAGAGAGAGTTATCGTTGCTATGGGTTCAATCTGCGACGTAGCAGAAGAAGTTATCGATTATCTTACCGCAAAGGGTGAGAAGGTTGGTCTTGTTAAGGTTCGTCTTTACAGACCCTTCTCAGCAGAGAAGCTTGTTGAAGCTATCCCCGCAACAGCAAAGAAGATTGCTGTTCTCGACAGAACAAAGGAACCCGGTTCACTCGGCGAGCCCCTCTTCCTTGACGTTGTTGCTGCTCTTGCTGCAACAGGCAGAACAGGTGCTCAGGTAATCGGCGGCCGTTACGGCCTCGGCTCAAAGGATACTCCTCCCTCAAGCATCTTCGCAGTATACGACGAGCTTGCAAAGGACGCTCCCAAGGCTCAGTTCACTCTTGGTATCACCGACGACGTTACCAACCTTTCTCTTGAAGAGAAGGAAGCTCCCAACACCGCAGCAGAAGGCACAATCGAGTGCAAGTTCTGGGGTCTCGGCGGCGACGGTACAGTTGGTGCTAACAAAGACTCAATCAAGATCATCGGCGACCATACCGACAAGTACGTTCAGGCTTACTTCCAGTATGACTCAAAGAAGACCGGCGGTATCACAATTTCTCACCTTCGTTTCGGCGACAGCCCCATCAAGTCCCCCTACTACATCAACAAGGCAGACTTCGTTGCTTGCCACAACCCCTCATATGTTGAAAAGGGCTACAAGATGGTTAACGATGTTAAGCCCGGCGGCGTATTCCTCATCAACTGCCAGTGGGATGAAGCAGAGCTTGCTGCAAAGCTTCCCGCAGAAGCAAAGAGATACATCGCTAAGAACAACGTTCAGCTTTACACAGTTAACGCTATCGACCTCGCTGCTCAGATCGGTCTCGGCAAGAGAACAAACACCGTTCTTCAGTCTGCATTCTTCTCACTTTCAAAGGTTCTTCCCGCTGAGGAAGCAATCGGCTACATGAAGGAAAAGGCTCAGAAGTTCATGAAGAAGGGTAAGGAAATCGTTGAGATGAACGAAAAGGCTATTGACGCAGGTGCAACAGCTTATGTTAAGATCAACGTTCCCGCAGATTGGGCAGATGCAGCTGACGATGCAGCTCCCGAAGCTTCAAAGGGTGCAGAAAAGCTCGTTAAGATGGTTGACGGCATCATGAAGCCCGTTGGCCTTATGAACGGCGACTCACTTCCCGTTTCAGCATTCGTTGACCACGCTGACGGTACATTCGAGCAGGGCGCTTCAGCTTACGAAAAGAGAGGCGTTGCAGTTCTCGTTCCCGCATGGGACGGCGCAACATGTGCTCAGTGTAACAAGTGCTCATACGTTTGCCCCCACGCAACAATCAGACCCTATGCTCTCACAGCTGAAGAAGCAGCTGCAGCTCCCTCAAACGCAATCATCGTTGACAAGAAGGGTAAGGGCAAGGATTCATATAAGTATTCACTCGCAGTTTCTCCCCTCGATTGTATGGGATGCGGCGTTTGCGTAGGCGTATGTCCCACAAACTCACTCAAGATGGTTTCAAGAGAGAGCCAGGATGCTATGCAGCCCGTATTCGATTACATGGTTGAGAACGTAACAGTTAAGGCTGACCTTGCTGACAACACCGTTATCGGCAGCCAGTACAAGACTCCTCTTCTTGAGTTCTCAGGCTCATGCGCAGGCTGTGCTGAAACAGCTTATGCACGCCTTATCACTCAGATGTTCGGCGACAGAATGTATATCTCAAACGCTACAGGCTGTTCATCAATCTGGGGCGGTCCCGCAGCAACATCACCCTACACAGTTAACAAGAAGGGCTTCGGTCCCGCTTGGGCTAACTCACTCTTCGAAGATAACGCAGAGCACGGCTACGGTATGTTCCTCGGCCAGAACGCTATCCGCAACAGCCTCATCGCTAAGGTTAAGGAAGTTGCAGCAGCAGAATGCGCTTCAGAAGAAATCAAGGCAGCAGCTAACGCTTACCTTGACACCGTTAACGACGGCGCAAAGAACGGCGCAGCAACAGAAGCTCTTGTAGCAGCTCTTGAAGGCGTTGATTGCGATACATGCAAGGAAATCCTTGCAAGCAAGGAATACCTCGCTAAGAAGTCTGTTTGGATCTTCGGCGGCGACGGCTGGGCATATGATATCGGCTTCGGCGGCGTTGACCACGTTCTCGCAGCAGGCGAAGATGTAAACATCATGGTATTCGATACCGAAGTTTACTCAAACACAGGCGGTCAGGCTTCAAAGGCTTCAAACATCGGCCAGGTTGCTCAGTTCGCTGCAGCAGGTAAGGGCATCGCTAAGAAGTCACTTGCTGAAATCGCAATGAGCTACGGCTACGTTTACGTTGCACAGATTGCTATGGGCGCAGATGCTAACCAGACAATCAAGGCTATTGCAGAAGCAGAAGCTTACAACGGTCCCTCAATCATCATCGCTTACGCACCCTGCGAAATGCACTCAATCAAGGGCGGCATGATCAACTGCCAGAGCGAAATGAAGAAGGCTGTTGACTGCGGTTACTGGAACATGTTCCGTTACAACCCCGCTCTCAAGGCAGAAGGCAAGAATCCCTTCACCATCGACAGCAAGCCCGCAACAGGCAGCTACAGAGAATTCCTTCTCAACGAAGCCCGTTATTCATCACTCACTCGCTCATTCCCCGAAAGAGCAGAAGAACTCTTCGCTCTTGCAGAGAAGACATCAGTTGAGAGATATGAACATCTTCTTCGTCTTAAGGACCTCTATGCTCCCAAGGCTGACTAATTCTTAAATAAATTAACGGCGCAGTTCTTCGGAACTGTGCCGTTTGTTATATAATACTTTTATAAATATATAGAGGTTATTTTATGATTAAATTTGACAGGCTTTGGGTTACCATGAAAAACAAAGGCGTTTCAACCTATCAGCTCAGAGAAAGCTGCGGAATAGACAGCAAAACAGTAAGAAGGCTTAAAGCGAACGAAAACATTGAAACAAAAACTTTAAATAAGCTTTGCTCGTTCTTAAACTGCCGCCTTGAAGAAATAGCAGAATTTGTTGAAGAATAAAAAAATCCGCCTTGCGTTAAGCAAAGCGGATTAATTTTTTATTCGGTTAAATTATTCGTCGCAGCAATCGTCGCAATCGCAGTCGTAGTCGATTTCGAACTCAAGAAGCTCATTGCACTTGGGGCAATTGATGCTGCCTTCTTCGAGAATATCGCCGTCAACGCAGATTACTTCGCCGCAGCTGGGGCATTCAACGTCATAATATTCTTCTTCCTCGTCGTCGCAGCAGTCATCGCAGCAGCAATCGTCGAGATCCTCATAAACAAAGCCTTCAAGCTCGTCAAGGTCCTCGTCAACAGCGTCAAGCTGCTCGCTGATGAGGTCCATGCCGTCCTCGAGGTCGCTTACTGAAAGAGCGATGTCATCGAGAACATCAAGCATTGCCTTGATAACCTTTGCTTCGGGCTTGCTTTCATCAAGTGCAAGACCTTCTGCAAGACCCTTGAGGTATGCAACCTTTTCGGTAATAGTCATTTTTGTTTCCTCCGTTTATATAAAATTATGCACGGCTGAGATATTCGCCTGTACGTGTGTCAACAACAATCATTTCGCCCTCATCGATGAACAGGGGAACCTTAACCTCTGCGCCTGTTTCAAGAGTAGCGGGCTTTGTTGCGTTAGTTGCAGTGTTGCCTGCAAAGCCGGGGTCAGTCTTTGTTACCTGAAGAGTAACTGAGTTGGGGGGCTCAACACCGAAAACGCTGCCCTTGTATGAAAGAATACGGCAGGTTTCGTTTTCCTTAACAAACTTGAAGTTTTCGGGAAGTGTGTCTGCACCGATGGGAACCATATCATAGGTTTCGGGGTCCATGAAATAGTAAAGACCGCCGTCCTCATATGAATATTCCATTTCCTTGCGCTCAATGTAAGCGGTGGGGAACTTATCTGTGGGGTTGAAGGTACGCTCAACAACTGCGCCGCCGATAACGTTTCTGATCTTTGTTCTTACGAAAGCTGCGCCTTTGCCGGGCTTAACGTGCTGGAATTCGATAATCTGATAGACCTGACCTTCCATTTCGAAGGTTACGCCGTTTCTGAAATCGCCTGCTGATACCATAAATTTATTTCTCCTTATATATATG
>JBGVNA010000175.1:0-25029 GCA_045125175.1 Acutalibacteraceae bacterium | reverse complement strand
ATCATCGCAAATAAGAATATTATACATGTTTATACTCCTCGCTTTTTAAGTTATACTTTATTATAACAGCAAATTAAAAACAAATAAATAGCTTTTTAAATTTTTCATTAAAAAAAGGAAATAAAAAATATTAAAATAACTCTTGACAATTGTGTTTCTCTCTGCTATAATCTCTCTTGCAGTTGCGGATGTAGCTCATCTGGTAGAGCGCCACCTTGCCAAGGTGGAGGTAGCGAGTTCGAGCCTCGTCATCCGCTCCATCAACCGCTTCTTTGAAGCGGTTATTCGTGTTTTTAGGTGAGTTTTCCACTTTTCCAACAAGTTATCAACATTTTTAATTCTAAATAAGAAATTACCCCGCTCATTTTTGAGTGGGGTAATATTTTTTTATTCCAATGCAGCGAGGATTGATGCAATCCTTGCAAGGTCGTCTTTATCATAAAATGCGATTTCGAGCGTTCCGCTTTCCTTGCCGTTTTTGGTGATGACCTTTGCTTTTCTGCCGAGGCTGTTATTGAGCGAAAGCTCAACCTCGTCAAAGAAGGTGTTTCTTGCGGGAGTTTTTTTCTTATCTTTCTTTTCGGCGGTGAGGGACTTAACAAGCTTTTCAGCCGCTCTTACCGAAAGAGCTTTGTCAACAATAAACTCAGCCGTTGAGATAATCAGCTTTTCGTCGCTGAGAGAGGCGAGTGCTCTTGCGTGGCCTGCGGAAAGCTTGTTTTCACGCACCATGTCAAGAACAGCTTCCGGAAGCTTGAGAAGTCTGAGAGCATTTGCAACTGCGGGTCGTGATTTGCCGACTCTCTGCGCAGCCTCTTCCTGAGTGAGGTTGAAATCCTTCATAAGGCTTGCAAATCCAAATGCTTCTTCAACGGGATTTAAATCCTCACGCTGCAAATTTTCTATAAGAGAAATAACAGCAGCTTCGGTATCGCTGAGTTCCTTTATGACAACGGGAACCTGAGTAAGCCCTGCAATGCGGCTTGCTCTCCAGCGTCTTTCGCCTGCAACGAGCTGATAGCCGCCGCCAATCATCGGGCGGACAAGCAATGGTTGAAGAACGCCGTGCTGTGCGATTGAATCGGCAAGCTCTGAAAGAGCCTCTTCGTCAAACTGCTTTCTTGCCTGCTCTTTATTAGGCTCAATATCCATAAGGTTGAGCTTCACGGAGCCGGCTGCGCTTGTTTCTTCTAAAGAGTTATCAAAAAGCAGGGAATCAAGTCCTCTGCCGAGACCGCTTTTTTTGGGTGCCATAATTTTATCTCCTTCCGTTCAGTGCAAGAAATTCATCTGCAAGGTCATTATAAGCGTGTGCGCCCTTTGAGGATTTATCGTAATACATAACGGGCTGACCGTAGCTGGGAGCTTCGGAAAGGCGCACGTTTCTCGGGATAACGGTTGAATAAACTTTTTTGGGGAAGCAGCGCTTGACTTCCTCAACAACCTGTTGAGTGAGGTTGAGCTGACCGTTATACATTGTGAGAAGCACGCCCTCAATTTCTATGTAAGGATTATAAAGTCGTTTGACGGTGCGCACGGTTGAAATAAGCTGTGAAAGACCTTCAAGGGCAAAGAATTCGCACTGAATGGGAACAATCAGAGTATCTGCGGCGCAAAGACCGTTAAGAGTGATAAGACCGAGCGACGGGGGACAGTCAAGAAAAATAAAATCAAACTTATCCTTAACCAAGGCAAGAGAATTCTTAAGCTTTGATTCTCTTTTCTGAATATCAACAAGCTCAAGCTCTGCGCCTGCGAGGTCCATGCTCGACGGCATAACAAAAACGTTTGAATAAGGAGTTTCAACGATTGCCTGCTCTGCGGGGCAGCCGCCGATAAGCACGCTGTATGAGGAATTTTCAAGGCCTCTTTTGTTAACGCCTAAACCGCTGGTTGAATTTCCCTGAGGGTCAATATCAACAAGAAGAACTTTATATCCCTTGCTGCCGAGAGCGGCAGTGAGGTTAACGGCGGAGGTTGTTTTGCCTACGCCGCCCTTTTGGTTGACTATAGCAATTGTTTTGCCCAAAATAATCTCTCCCGAATATATAATATAATGTAATTAATATGTAAATAAAGTGTCCGACTGATAATAGTATAGCATACACCAAATAAAAATGGAAGATTAAATAAAAATATATTTGTTTCACGTGAAACAATGTTTGACACAACAGCAAGAGGGGCAGACTGTTATAGCCTGCCCCTCCCGCTGTGGATGTGGGTGTGAAAGAGAAAGATATGGTAAGTTAGAAGTGGTCAAAATAATAAGGTTTAAGCTGAGCTTTTCTTTGTTCTGATAACGCAGTTACCCGTTTTTGGGATGCGCACAATATATTCAATATATTCATCCGTTTCGCTTTTGGCGGAATCCGCTTCAATTCCCGCCCGTCGCATGGTGTCAACTGCGTGATTAAGTGTATTGACAAAGATGCGAACATCTTTAAAAAGCTTCATTGGCGGCTGTCTGCGGCGGCTGTCATTAGACATAATCTGAGAAATCAGCTTTTCGGATTCTGCAACATTCAGCCGTTTTTCGGCGATAATTGATAACGCCCTTTCCATCTGACTGATTGTTGTGAGTTTAAGCAAAGCTCTTGCGTGGCGCTCAGTAAGATTTTCCTGAGTTATTTTAAGGCGTATTTCCTCGGGCAACCTCAGCAGGCGAAGCTTGTTTGAAATGGTGGGCGGAGCTTTGCCAAGCTTTTTGCAAACCTCGTCACGGGTCATGCCGTGGTCGGTTATAAGCTTTTCTATTGCCTGAGCCTCTTCAAAAAAGCCGAGGTCGGTGCGCTGTATGTTCTCAATCAGGGCAAAAAGGGCGGATTTGCCGTCGCTTGCATCCATAATAATGCATGGAATTTGTGTTATGCCGACAAGCCTTGATGCTCTGAGCCTGCGTTCGCCCGATATCAGCTCATACTGACCCTTGGCGTTAACACGCACGGCAATCGGCTGGATTATTCCGTTTTGCCTGATGCTCTGGGCTAGTCCCTCAAGCTCATCAAAATCAAATCGCTGACGGGGCTGATTGGGGTTCGGGTAGATTTCTTCCTGCGGAACAAGAATTATCTGACCGCCGATTTTATATTTGTTGCTTTTCAATAATCAATCCCCCTGTCCGTTTCGTTATCTCAATGATAGCATCGGAAAGGGGGATTGTCCAGCTTTTTCGTGCGCCAAAAACCTTGGCAAATCGACAATGAATATTAAATTTAAAGTGGCTTTTTGGCAATCTGAGCAGAGGGTCGGGGGTATTTGGGCGGAATTTGCGATATCTTTTTGATAATAACGAGAGTTCTTTCGCCGCCGTCGGAGAGAGAAAAGCTCTTTTCAGCGATAATTTTTCCGCCGAGAGTTTTGATTGCGGCTCTTGCGCCGTCGATTTCCTCCTGCGCTTTTGCGCCTTTCATAGCTATAAACAAGCCGTTCTGCTTAACAAACGGCAGACAGTATTCGCAGAGAACATTCAGAGCGGCAACGGCTCTTGAACAAACAAAATCAAATTTTTCTCTGTATTCCTTGCTCTGACCTGCTTCTTCAGCTCTTGTATGAAGTGTTGTTGCGATAAGACCCAGCTCGTTAACCGTGTTTTCGACATATTTCAGCTTTTTTGCCGTGCTGTCAATCATGGTCAAATCGATATCAGGGCGCATAATCAGCAGGGGGATGCCGGGGAAGCCTGCACCCGTGCCGACATCGAGCACCCTTGCGCCCTGCGGCATTTCAGCGGCTGTGAGCACAGAGATACTGTCCGCAAAGTGCTTGACGGCGATTCCGTCGGGGTCGGTTATTGCGGTTAAATTCATTGTTTTATTCTGCTCAACAAGCAGATCTGAAAGCCTGTCAAAACGTTCAAGCTGCTCGTCGGTAAGCGATATTCCGAGCCTTTCGGAATCGGAAATCAAAAGCGAGGTATTATACATTTATACCGTTCCTCTCAAGATAGATAAGTAAAACAGAAATATCGGCAGGGGAAACGCCTGAAATTCTTGAAGCCTGACCCACCGTTTCGGGGCGGATTTTGCAGAGCTTTTCAATCGCTTCAAGGCGCAGACCCGTTATGAGGTTATAATCAAGGTCTTTGGGCAGGCGCTTGACTTCAAGGCGGCGCAGTTCATTAATCTGCATCTGCTGGCGTTTGATGTAGCCCTCATATTTAATATCAATCTCAACCTGCTCAAAGATTTCATCGGGCAGGTCGGGTCTTGTTTTGTCAAACGGAGTAAGTGCTTCATAGTTAATCTGCGGTCTGCGAAGCAAATCAATCATTTTAACGCCTTTTTCAAGGGCGGATGTTTCACGTGAAACAAGCATTTCATCAAGTTCGGGAGTTTTGGGAATTGAAAGATTTGTAATTCTTTCACGCTCTTCGGCAATAAGTTCGAGTTTTTTGAGGAAAGACTGATATCTCTCTTCGCTGATAAGACCCGCCTTATAGCCGATTTCGGTAAGACGTCTGTCGGCATTATCCTGCCTGAGAACGAGGCGGTATTCTGAGCGGGAGGTCATCATTCTGTAAGGGTCAGAGCAGCCTTTGGTCACCAAATCGTCAATCAGAGTGCCGATATATGAGGTTGTACGGTCAAGAATAACAGGCTCTTTTCCCTGAACCTTGAGGGCTGCGTTCATTCCTGCAACAAGACCCTGAGCGGCTGCTTCTTCGTATCCGCTGGAGCCGTTGAACTGCCCTGCGCCGTAAAGACCCTCATAATCCTTGAATTCAAGGGTCTGACGGAGCGAAAGAGGGTCAACGCAGTCATATTCAATCGCATAAGCGGTGCGCAGAAACTCTGCATTTTCAAGTCCGGGAATGCTTCTGACGATTTTGAGCTGAATATCCTCGGGCAGCGATGACGAAAGACCCTGTAAATACATTTCGTCAGTCTGCGCTCCGCAGGGCTCAACAAATATCTGATGGCGTTCTTTTTCGGAGAAACGCACGATTTTATCTTCAATGCTCGGGCAGTAGCGAGGGCCAACGCCGTCAATTTTGCCCGAATAAAGAGGTGAACGGTGAAGATTTTCAAGGATAATGCGCTTGGTTTCTTCGCCGGTATAGGTTATGTAGCAAGGCTCGGTGTTGCGGACTTCAATATCTTTTCTGTATGAAAAATGAGTAATTTTTTCATCGCCGTGCTGAGGCTCAAGATTTGAAATATCAACACTGCGGCGGTTGATTCTGGGAGGAGTGCCCGTTTTGAAGCGGCGGGTCATAACTCCGAGCTCTTTGAGAGCCTTTGCAAGCTCAACCGAAGGGAACATTCCGTCAGGGCCGCTGTCATAGGAAACATCGCCGATATAAATCTTGCCTGCAAGGAAAGTGCCTGTTGCGATAATAACTGCCTTTGCTCTGTGGAGAGCTTCGAGGCGGGTTTTGAGCACCCATTCGTCGCCGTCTTTGCGGATATCAACGATTTCTGCCTGACGGAGATACATATTTTCCTGCTTTTCCATTACATTTTTCATGTAATCGGAATATGCACGGCGGTCAATCTGCGCACGAAGGCTGTGAACTGCGGGACCTTTGCCGAGATTGAGCATTCTGTTTTGCAGAGTGTTGAGGTCAGCCGCAACGCCCATTTCGCCGCCGAGCGCATCAATTTCACGAACAAGGTGTCCCTTCGACGTGCCGCCGATAGAGGGGTTGCATGGCATGTTGCCGACCCAGTCAAGGTTGATTGTAAAAACCGCTGTTTTGCAACCGAGGCGTGCGGCAGCAAGACCCGCTTCAATTCCTGCGTGCCCTGCGCCGATAACGGCAATATCAAAATTTTCAGAAATGTACTCCATAAAAACATCCTATACTATATAGTAGTGAAAAGCAATTCGGAATGCGAAATTCGGAATTCGGAATGAAGGACGGGTTTCACCCGTACCCATTCATATTATGTGTGTGGGCAACGCCCACTCTTAACTGTTCACTTAAAAACCTCTTGTTTACAGCCAATGGAAAAGTCTGAAACGATGCTCAGGTCATTTTGAACTCTGTAATCGGCTGTATTCCAGAATTGGCTTTATTATGCTTTATTCGCATTAAAAACCGCTATTATAATTACAAAAAAGAAAAATAAAACGGTGTTTTTTACTTTCCGACGCAAAAACGCGAGAATACCTCGTCAACAACAGCCGATGTGGCTTTTTCGCCCGTCAGCTCAAGAAGAGCATCAATTGCGCAGTCAGCGCAGACGTTGATGGCATCGAGAGTAACTCCGCTGTTGATGGCGGCTATTGCTTCTTCAATGCTGTTAAGTGCATTCACGCAGCACTGCCTCTGCCTTTCGCTGGTGAGGCAGGCGGAGTTGGGGTCAAATTCGTTCGTTGAACAAATTTCCGCAACCGCCTTTTCAAGCTCTCCCCTGCCCTCGCCTGTTGAGGCGGAAAGCTCAACAACATAATCAAAAGCATCGGCAATAATTTTTCTGTCTGCCGAAAGCGGCAGGTCGGATTTATTGAGAAGAGCAATTGCTTTTTTGGTTTGGCTTTGATTGATGATATCAAGGTCATCGGCGGTCAGCGGCTCGCTGCCGTCAAAAACTGCAAGCACAAGCTCGGCACGCTCAAGGCGGCGTCTTGCAAGGTTAACGCCGATGTTTTCAACAACATTCTCGGTTTCTCTTATGCCTGCCGTGTCTGCAACACGCATTATGATTTCGCCGAGAACGATTTTTTCTTCAACAACGTCACGGGTTGTGCCCGCGATATCGGTAACGATTGAGCGCTCAAAGCCCGTGAGCATATTCATCAGAGTTGATTTGCCGACATTCGGTCTGCCGACGATAACGGCGTCAATGCCGTCGGTTATTGCCCGGCCGCAGTCGTAGCGGCGAATTATATCGGATAATTCTTTTTTCGCATTTTCAAAAACGGGAAGCATATCCTGCGCGCTTGTGTCCTCAATATCTTCATCGGGGTAGTCAACCCATGCGGCAAGCGAAGCGCAGATTGAGATAATCGACTGAGCAACGCCCTTGATTTCACGGCTCAGATTGCCGTCAAGGGTGTTGAGTGCGGCGGCGGCAGCCTGCTTGCCCGATGCGCCGATGAGCGCCATAACGCTTTCGGCAGCGGCAAGGTCAATTTTTCCGTTGAGGAAGGCTCGCTTTGTGAATTCGCCTGCCTCTGCGGGGGCTGCACCTGCGTTGAGCGCAGCACGAAGAACACGTTTTGTGACGTATAGTCCGCCGTGGCACGAAATTTCAGCTGTATCCTCACCCGTATAGCTTTTCGGCGCACGAAAAACGAGGCAAACCGCCTCGTCGATTTTTTCGTTATTATCATAAACATTGCCGAAATGGGCGCAGTAGCCCTTGCTTTCGGTCAGATTTTTTCCGCTTACGGGAACAAAAATTTTCGCAGCAATCTCAATTGCTTTTTCGCCCGAAATGCGGACTATTCCTATTCCGCCGGGTGCATTCGGGGTTGCAACGGCGGCAATTGTTCGGTTATCCATATGTTTCCTTCTTTATTCGCAGATTAGCGGAATTCTCTTGCCTGTTATGCGCCTTGCAATTCGTGAAAATGCAAGGGTTGAGGGCGAATCACAGTCAGGCTGCTTACCGGTTACCGTGCTGAAAGAAATTGCATAATCTCTTGGCACAACACCGAGAAGCTGAACGCCCGTTTCGTCAATGCATTGGTCGATGTTGAGGAGCCTTTTTTTGCACACGGGCTTCACTTCAAACATGTTTATGACAAGTCGGACATCCTCTTTGCCCATTCTGCGCAGTTCGTCAAACGCTCTTGAGCAGCTTCTTACGCAGACACTGTCGGGCGTTGAAATAACAATTGCTTTATCAGATGCGGAAGCAGCGAGGCTGAAGCCTCTGTCAATCCCTGCAGGAGAATCAAGTAAAATATAATCGTAATCTTCTGAAAAAGATTTAAAAAGCTTTGCTGTAGCTTCGGGAGTGAATTCGTCGCTGTAGCTTCGGGGTGCGGCAAGCAAATCAATATCCCCTTTTATGACAGCCTGTTCGGCGGTGCAGCGTTCAAGCAGAAGGTCGCCCCAGTCAAAAACCACCTTTTCGGTTACTCCGAGCATAATATCGAGAGAGCGCAGGCCGATATCGCAGTCGGCGGCGAGAACCTTTTTGCCGAGAGAGGCAAGTGCTCTGCCGACGCCTGTTACAAACGACGATTTGCCCGAGCCTCCTTTGCCGGAAGCAACGAGGATTATTTGTGCCATAGGGAGAACCTCCTTTACGGAATAAGTGTATTTTCAGGCTGATAAGTGTCCAGAGTATCGCTCTGGCCGTAGTAATATTCAACAATATCGGCAACAACGGGGGCAACGAATGCGCCCGAGGTCATGCCTTCGCCGACAACGGCAACGGCGATTTCGGGATTTTCATAGGGTGCAAATGCGATAAGGAAACCGTTATTGATTTTAACGGAAACGCCGCCGATTTTTCGGATTTCCTGCGAAGTACCCGTTTTTGCGGCGACTTTAACGGGAAGATGGGCAAAATAGCTTGAGCAATAGCCGGTTGTACCAACCTCAAGCATACCCCTTTTAACAATTTCGAGCGTTTTTTGTGAAACTCCTGTTTCGGAAACCACTTCGGGCTTGTTTTCAAGGATTGTTTCGGAATAATCGTGGCTCTTTATGCTCTTGACAAAGTGGGTTTTATATCTTGTGCCGCCGTTTGCAATGGTGGCGCAGTAGTTTGCAAGCTGAATTGGTGAAATGAGGTTGCCCGCCTGACCGATGGCAGACTGAACGGTGTAACCCGGCAGCCATTTCTGGTTGAGAGAGGAACGGTATTCGGGGCTGTCCAGAATTCCCGTTGCTTCGCCGAGCTCACAGCCTGTTTTTGAGCCGAAGCCGAAAAGGGTTCGGTATTCGTTCATTTTTTCAATGCCTAAATTTTTGCCGACTTCATAGAAAAAGGTGTTGCAGGATTCGTCAATGGCGTTAACAACGTTAACAAATCTTGTAACATGCGACTGCTCACACTTGAAGTGCTGATTAAGATAAACATAAGAGCCGCTGCAATAGACGGTGTCCTCTTCGGTTATAAGCCCCTCTTCAAGAGCGGCGATTGCAACGGAGGGTTTCATTGTTGAACCCGTTGCATAGGTTGAAAGCAGGGCTCTGTTCCAGAGCGGAGAGCCTGCGGCAGTGTTGAGAGCGGCGGCGTTTTCGCTGTAGGTTGAAATGTCATAGGTGGGGTAAGATGCGCTGGCAAGAATTGAGCCGTCTTTGCAGTTGATAACAACAACGGCACCCGCATTTTCAACCATGTTACCCTTTTTGCCCGCATAATCAAGCAGAGCCTTTTCAAGAGAATCCTGAGCAACCTTTTGCAGACCCGAATTGATAGTCAGAACAACGGTGTTGCCGTGAACAGGCTCAATGGTTACTTCAGTTGAATTGTTGCCGTTTTCATCGGTATAAACGGTGGCTTCGCCGTCAACGCCTTTAAGATATTCTTCCATGGCAAGCTCAATGCCGCTTTTACCTATATAATCGGTTATTTTATAACCGTCGTTTTTCTTTTCTTTGTATTCATCGGCATCAATTGCGCCTGTTCTGCCGAGAATATGTGGAGCGAGAGTTCCGTCAGCATAATTTCTGACAGGGTCAACACGAACGTCAACGCCCTGATAGAAATTGCTGTTTTCTTTTATTTTTGCAACGATTTCGTCGGGTACATCGGTTGCAAATGTATATGTTGTGCCGACTCTGAAAACAATGCGGCGCAGCTCATAGCAGACCGATGCGATTTTGCGGGCATCTTCTGTTGAATATCCCTGCAAATCGTAGTCATCAACAAGCTCGAGGAAGCAGTTTTCGGCGGTTGCGTATTCGTTGAGGTCCAGCATATCAGAGCTTTTCATCTCGTTAATGAGCTTTTCGCTGTCCTCTTTAAAGGCGATTGCGCCGTTTTTATCGATAACAAGGGGCAGATTGTCGTTCCATTCAAGAGAATTGCTTTCAAAAAGCCTGATAAGGCTGATGATAATTTCGTTTCGCTGAGCCTGTTCCTTTGTTGAGGGGAAATAAGCTGCATCAAAAATAATCGAGTAGCCCTGGTCGTTATAAACAAGAGGGTTGCCGTTGCAGTCAACAATTTCACCTCTTACGGCAGAAATCGTTGTTGTTTTGGCAGAAACCGAGGAGCTTGCGGCGTCATATTTTTCACCGTCGATAATCTGAATTTTAACAAGGTCAAATGCAAAAAACAAAAAGAAGGCAAGCAAAATGCAAACAGAAATAACACGTCGCTTGGGCGTGATTTTAACGTGCATAACAGTACCTCCTTTTTTATATTATTCTTCTGAAAAATATTTTTCCAATGCACGGATTGCAAAGAAAATAAGCGGGGTTAAAACGGTTGTGTAAAAAATGGCGGGCAGATAGTAGCGGCACAGCATAAACGCCGAGCTGTCTGTCTGAGCAAAAATAAAGTGGAAAAGCCAGTAGCCGACGTTATAAATCAATGATGAAATAAATGTCAGCAGCGTTGCCGTGATAACATTGTTACGCATGATAGTGTTTATCAGCGTGCCGCAAAGGAAGCCGACTGCCAGCAGAAACAGCGCATTGAAGCTTGCGCCCGAGGCGGAAATATCCCACAGTGCGCCTGCGAAAAGGCCAAACACCATTCCCCATATATCACGCTCGTACATGGCAATGCACACAACGCAGGGAATAAGCAACAAAGCCCTGACACCGAAAAGCTGCGGAAAGAAGCCGTCGGTATTCTGAATGACGGACAGCAGCAGCAAAATCAGGGCAAGGCATATCCTGCGGAGAATTAACTTTTTATTCTGTGTTTCAATGGTCATGATTAATTTGAATTCTGTCCGTCAAATGATGTGATAATAAAAACATCGGTCATTTCGGAAAAATCAACGCCGGGCTCGATTATTGCGCTTGCGGAAATATCAACCGTGCCGTCAACAACATCAACAATGTTGCCGATTATCAGGTCACGGGGAAAGATACCACCGACACCCGAGGTGCAGACTATTCCGCCTGCGGTTACGGCAGTTGAGGATGCGAGGCCGGGCATATGGCAATGACCCTCCTGCGCAAGGGCGACGGTTGAGGTGACATAGCCGAGGTCTCTTGTGCGCACTTCGTATGCACTGACGTTAACCTTGGGGTTAAGAATCGTGTTGACCGTGCATTGCGTAGGGCTCACTGATGCAACAACGCCAACAAGATATTTGCCGTAGATAACCGGGTCGTTAACGCTTATATCGTTTGCCGAGCCTTTGTTGAGGGTGAATGAGCCCATATTATCCGCAGCATCTCTGCCGATAATTGCCGCTTCGGCAAAAACATAATCGCTGTGCTCTTTCTTTATTTCGAGAAACTGCTGATAAAACTCGTTTTTGTTGCGGAGCTGTTCATAATCAACAAGCTGCTCGGTGAGAGAATCAATTTTTTTCTGAAGCTCTTCGTTTTCTTTTAAAAGCTCCGAGGAGGATTTAAATGAAATGGGAAGATTTCTGAATTCGGAAGCAACATAAGAAGAAAGGCGTGAAAGAGGGCCGAAAACAACGCTCGTCACGCTCGTTAAAGGCGAAGACCCGCTTCTTGAAGCAACAGCAAACACAGAGCCTGCCAGCAGTGCGGCGGCTATAACTGCGAATATTTTAAAGGCTGTGCTTTTGAGGAAGCGGATCATCGGTTAATTCTCCTTAGATATATTTCTTATTGCTTGTTATGCTGAGTGAATCGTTTTCAAGGCAGATGCCTGTTCCGTCTGCAACGCAGTCGAGAGGATTGGTTGCAATGATAACGGGAATCTTTGTTTCGGCGGAAATAAGCTTGTCAAGACCTCTGAGAAGAGCACCGCCGCCTGTGAGCATAATGCCGTGGTCAATGATATCTGCGGCAAGCTCGGGGGGAGTTTTTTCAAGAGTTGACTTAACGGCATCAACAATCTGTGAAACGGGGTCTGCAAGAGCCTCGCGGATTTCTTCGCTTGTAACGTCAACATTCTTGGGAAGACCGTCCATGAGGTTTCTGCCCTTAATGTTGATTGTGCCCTCGCCCTCATAGGGGTAAGCGGAGCCGATTTTGATTTTAATATCTTCAGCGGTTCTTTCACCGATAAGAAGATTATATTTTTTCTTGATATAAGAAATGATAGCATCGTCAAAATTATCGCCTGCAACTCTTGCGGAGTTTGCGGTAACAACGTCGCCGAGCGAGATAACGGCAACCTCGGCTGTGCCGCCGCCGATATCAACAACCATGCTGCCTGTTGCTTCGCTTACGGGCAGACCTGAGCCGATAGCCGCTGCCATGGGCTCTTCGATAAGGCTTACATATTTTGCGCCTGCGCTCTTTGCGGCGTCATAAACAGCCTTTCTTTCAACCTCGGTAACGCCCGAGGGGATGCAGATAAGAACTCTGATTCTTGAGAAAGGAGTTCTCTTGGTTGTGCGCTTAATGAAAGCGGCAATCATTTCTGCAGTAATTTCGAAATCCGCAATAACGCCGTCTTTGAGGGGGCGCACGGCGGTGATTGAGCCGGGAGTTCTGCCTATCATTTCTTTGGCTTCCATGCCGACTGCAACAACTCTGGGGGGATTGCTCTTCTGGTCAACGGCAACAACCGAGGGCTCGCGGATAACAATGCCCTTGCCCTTAACGAAAACGAGGGTGTTGGCAGTGCCTAAATCTATACCGATATCTTGTGTAAACAGCATTTTTACATCTCCTTAAGAAAAGTCTTAATAAATGAATTCGATTGTGCCGAGAATTTCAGCGACTTCATCAATATAGGGAGCCATATCTCTGTTTGAAGCGATCATGCAGGTGTAAACCGTGCTGCCGTGTGCGAAGAAGATATATCCGAGATATGAAGCCATGATTTCGCCGTCCTCTGTTCTGTAGCCTGTGTCAGAAACAAAAACGGAATGGAATTGCGCCTCAATGTTTTCGCCGATTGTTATGCTTCTGTTTTCGGTTGCTGCGTTTTTATGAATGCTTGTAACCTGATTGATTGTGTTTGAAAGGTTTGCGTCTATAACATCGTTGAGAGAGCTTTCATCATTTGTCATGATGGTGATTTTATCCTCTGTGCCATCCTTCTGGATAACAAGGTTGGTGTAGCTCAGGCTGTCCTTCCAGCCTTTGGGGATTGTGAGTGAATATTCGGGGCATTCGATTCTGTTGCCGATAACAAGAGCGTTTTTGAGAGCAACAATGTTTGTCTGATATTCGCCGTTTTCTCCCTTAACGTTTCCGCCGTCTGCGTCGGTAACAAGAACAACGAGGTTGCCCGCCTGGTCTCTTATGACTCCGCCGTCTTCCTTGGTTACGGCAGCGAAGTTTTTGCCGGCTGCATCCGAAACAACAGCGCCGTTTTTAAGCTCAGCCTTGCATGCGGTGAAGCAGGTTGCGGCAATCACAACCGAAAGTATAAGTGCAAAATATTTTTTCATAAATAAAAATCCTTTCGTTCAAGCTAATCTCAACCGTTGAGGGTCTTGAAGGCTTCTTTGTTATTTTTATAAAGAGTTTTGTAGACCTCATAGTTGCGGTCATAAACCTCTTTGTTTTTGGGGTTGGGGATAAAGGTTTTCTTTGCGGGTATAAGTCTTTTTGCGTGGGCAACATCCTCAAGCACTCCGAGGCCGACTGCCATGATAACCGCTGCGCCGACTGCGCCGACGTTCTGCGGGCTGTCAACGGTTTCAACGGTTCTGTCCGTAACATCGGCAAGAATCTGGCAGGTAACATCCGAAAGTGCGCCGCCGCCTACAAAGCGGATAACATTTGATGTTTTGATTTTCTTATCCTGAGTTTCAAGAAACCAGCGCATGTGCATGCAAACGCCCTCAAGCACTGCACGGATAAGCTCTGTTTTGCCGACATCGAGGCTGATGTTGAAGAACATTCCCCTTGCGTTGGGGTCTTCAAACGGGCAACGGTTGCCGTGAAGCCACGGGGTGAAGATAACGCCCTGACTGCCTGCGGGGATTTCGTCAACAACCTTTGAAAGATAATCGTAAAGGCTGGTGTAAACGGTTTCCTTTGACTGAACAACATCGGTCTTATCAAGGAAAATACCGATTTCGTCAAGCGCAAGGTGGTCTTTAACCCATTCAAGGCATTTGCCTGCGGTTTCAAGCTCTGCGAAATAGTTGAAGCTGTCCTTCTGAGCGCCGATGATTGCGGCAATCATTGCCGAGGCGTCAACAACGCTTTTGTCAACAACGGTTGAAACCCAGCCGGAGGTGCCGTTGTAAACATGGGTTTCGCCAAGCTCAACGCTGCCTGCGCCGACGCCGATAAGCGAAGCATCGCCGCCGCCGCCGAATACTGCCGTGCCGGGCTTGAGTCCGAGCTCTGCGGCTGCTTTTTCCGTCAGTCCGCCGACCCAATCGGTTGATTCAACGATTTCGGGCATGTGGTTTATGTCAACGCCGAGGAGCTTGCATATAGTTTTGCTCCACCCCTCTTTGCCCTTGCGGATATCATAGAGCAGAGTTCCGAATGCGGAGTCTCTGGTCATAACACATCTGTCGGTCATGCGGCAGATTATGTATTCTTTAACATCAAGCCACTTGTGAATTCTCTTGAAGTTTTCGGGCTCATTTTCCTTAACCCAGTTATATTTCCAGACGGGGTCTTTAACGCTTGCGGAAACAGCACCTGTAATTATCAGCGAGGGAATGAGCTTTATTATGTTTGCGCCCGCAATCTGAATTCCGTTTGCGATGCCTTCTTTAATCTGTTTTTTGGCGCGCTGGTCCATGTAGCTGAATGCTCTGTGAACGGGCTTGCCGTCCTTATCAACAAGAACAAGGCCTTGCATCTGAGAGCAGAAGGAAATGCCCTCAATCTGTTCGGGCGTTATGTCGCATTTGCCGAAAACGGTTTTTGTTGTGCTGCAGATTGCCTGCCACCATTCGTCGGGGTCCTGTTCTGCGCCGCCGTTTGGAAGAATATAGAGGTTATAGCCCTCCATTGCCGCAGCGATGAGCTTAATCTCTTTTTCGATTTCGAAAAGGCAGGTTTTGACACCCGTTGTTCCGATATCGTAAGCGATAACATATTTTTTGCCCATAATATCCTCCTGTAATTATAACCCTCAAAAGGGCTGTGTTTCGTTAAGAATGTGTTAAGGGAAAGTAACATTTCACTTAATTTTGGGCATAAGTATACACTATTACCCTATTATAAAACTATTATAATTACTTTACGCCCGAAATACAAGAGAAAATTATAATTTTGTTACATTATTGTCATACTTTTGTAATTGCTACGGCGCAAATTATGTGTTATACTGATAATGCAAAATTTTCCTTGAAACAAAAACAGGGAGTGGATGAGGATGAAAAACATCAAATTCAAAAAGAGAAGACGTTTCCCCAAGGCGGCAATTGCGGTTATTTGCGTTGTTTTAACGGCGGTTGTTGTTGCTGCAGGGTTTATTGCTGCAAAGAAACTGATAAATAAAGACGGAAAACAGGATGAGCAGAAAAATTACAGTTTCACAACCGAGGGCTTTGAAACCGTTTCGGATGTTAAAAGCCTTAATGAGGTTATGGCTGTTTTCACCGATTCCGAAACAGGTAAAAAGGGCATCATGACCTTCGGCGGAAAAATAACCGAAAAGGCAGAGCACAACAGCTTTTCCGTTTGCAGCGATGTTTGGAGAAACAGCAGATATATCGTTGAGAGCCCCCGTTCAGAATATCTTCTGCTTGCCGATGCCGCAACAGGCACGGTAACCTCAAGGCAGTATCACGGCTTGACGGAGCCTGAGCTTATCCCCTGCTGGAATGAAACCGTAAAACACCTTGCATGGACTGATGAAAAGGGATATGCGGGCGAGGTTAAAACAAGCGAGGTTGACCTTGCGGCGGGTCTTTATCCCGTTGCAAATTCGCTTAAAGACGGCGCAAAATACGGCTATATCAGCCGAAGCCTGAAGCTTGAAATTGCCCTTCTTTATGAAAATGCAATGGATTTTTCCGATGATATGGCGGCTGTTAAAAAGGACGGCAAATGGGGCTACATAAACGAAAGCGGTGTTACCGTTATCCCCTTTGATTTTGAATCCTGCGCAGCAGCCGATGTTATGGGCAGGGATTGTGCATTCGGCTTTAAAAATAACCTTGCCCCCGTTTGCAAGGGCGGAAAATTCGGAATTATCAATAAAAATGCCGAAACCGTTGTAGGTTTTGAGTTTGACATCATTCTTCAGGGTGAAAACGGAGTTTATATTGCCCGCAAGGACGGTGTATGGGGCATAATAACAATTGATGAGCAGTATCTTGCCACTGTTATTCCCACCACAACTGCTCCTGCCGTAACAAGCGGTGAGCCTGCGGTTGCAAAGGGCAAATATACGATTAAAACCTCGGGCAGCGTGCTCAACATGAGGTCTGCGGCAGACCCGAATTCCTCCGTTGTTGCCAAAATTCCCAACGGCACGGTTATCACGGTCACAAGGTCCGTTACAGGTTGGGCGTATGCAAAATATAATTCATTCTCGGGCTGGGTAAGCTCGGATTTCCTTGTTGAATATGTTGAGCCGTCAACTTCGGCATCAACAGCGCAAAATACCACAAATACAACGGCAAATGTATAAAATCTTAAGGATTTCTTAATAATTTATTTAAAAAATCTGTTGACTTAACGTAATTTATAGGATATACTGTTGTAGTATGATAGTCAAATATCATATATCTGCATTTGTGAGCAACAATGTCAGAGCCATCCGATAAAAGACGGAGAACGGTATATCGTTCTCCGTCTTTTATCTTTTACAGAAGAATATTTATGAGGAAACATATGAAAAAAATCAAACCAAAACGGGTTGCTGCTGTGATTCTGATATTGCTGATAATCGCATCGGCATATTTATATTGGGGAAATAACAGCATAACCGTGAGCAACTACACACTGTCGCCCGAAAATCTGCCCGACAGCTTTGACGGCTTCAGGATAGTTCAGATTTCGGATTTCCACAACAAGGATTTCGGCGGAAGGCTTGTTGATAAAATTACCGAAGCACATCCTGATATCATTGTTATAATGGGCGATATTATTGATTCATACCACACGGATATCGGTGTTTCGGTTGAATTTGCAAAAGCCGCCTGTGAAATTGCCCCCGTTTATTATGTTACGGGTAATCACGAGAAGCGTATTGCGGAATATGAAAGCTTCAAGGCTGAGATTGAGGGCTTCGGCGTCAATGTTCTTGAGGGTGAGTGCGTGACTCTCAGCCGAAAAGGCGATGAAATAAACCTTGTCGGCATTGACGATGTCAATTTTTTCGGCAGCGAAATTATGAATGAGCATCTTATCGGCTTTAAAGCAAAGCTTGAAGAGCTTGCCGCCGAAGCGCAGGGCAAAACAAGCATTCTGCTTGCTCACAAGCCCGAATATATTGATATTTATGCTGAAAACGGCTTTGATGTTGTTTTCAGCGGCCATGTTCACGGCGGTCAGATAAGATTGCCGTTTATAGGCGGAGTTTATTCGCCTGACCAGGGTCTTTTCCCGAAATACAGCGAGGGCGTTCACACGAGCGGAAAAACAAGCATGATAATTTCAAGGGGCTTGGGCAACAGCATTTTCCCGTTCAGAGTTTTTAACCGCCCCGAAATGGTTGTGTGTGATTTGGTTAAGGAGAAATAAAATGAAAATAATCAAAAAAATTATAATTGCGCTTTTGTGCATCGGCATTGTTTGCGGAGCAGGCGTGCTCGGCATTGATTTATACGTTAAAAAAAGCACCGAAAAATATATTTTAACCCCCGAAAATGCGGGCAGCGGCTATGACTGCATTCTTGTTCTCGGCTGCGGCGTGTGGGGCGAAACTCCGAGCCATATGCTTGAGGACAGGCTGCTGCAGGGCATTGAGCTTCATGAAAACGGCGCAAGCGAAAAAATGCTCATGAGCGGCGACCACGGCAGAGAGGGCTATGACGAAGTTAATGTAATGAAAGATTTTGCGGTTGAAAGAGGCGTTGCTTCCGAAAATGTTTTCATGGACCACGCGGGATTTTCAACATATGAAAGCATGTATCGCGCAAAGGAGATTTTCAAGGCTGAAAAAATCCTTATCGTAACTCAGGATTATCACCTTTACAGAGCAATTTATGATGCCCGTGCGCTGGGTCTTGAAGCATACGGCGTTGCATCAAATCCCCGAGAATACGGCGGCCAGCTTTACAGGGATATCCGTGAAATTCTGGCAAGGAACAAGGATTTTATCTACGGTATCGTTCAGCCCGAGCCGACCTATCTCGGCGAAGCAATCCCCGTTCAGGGCAACGGAAATGCGACGAATGATAAATAAAAAGGAGCATCCAAGCGGATGCTCCTTTTATTATACCTTATTTATAATACTCAACAGCCGATTCGAAGAGCTTGAGGTCGAACTCACCGGGAACGTTCTTGTAAAGTCCGGGTGCTGTTCTTTCCGAGTGGCCCATCTTGCCGAGAACTCTGCCGTCGGGGGATACGATGCCCTCGATTGCGAAGTCTGAGTTGTTGGGGTTGAAAGCGATGTCGTTTGTTGCGTTGCCGTCAAAATCAACATACTGTGTGATAATCTGGCCGTTTGCGGCAAGCTTTCTGATGAGAGCTTCGTCAGCAATGAATCTGCCTTCGCCGTGTGAGATGGGAACGGTGTAAACCTCGCCCTGCTTTGCCTTTGAGAGCCAGGGTGAATTGTTTGAAACAAGCTTTGTGCGAACAAGCTTTGACTGGTGTCTGCCGATTGTGTTGTAGGTCAGAGTGGGGCAGGTTTCGTCAGTGTCGATAATCTTGCCGTAGGGAACAAGACCGAGCTTGATAAGAGCCTGGAAGCCGTTGCAGATACCGAGCATAAGACCGTCACGCTTTTCGAGAAGCTCTGTTACAGCCTGCTTGATTTCTGCGTTGCGGAAGAATGCTGTTATGAACTTGCCTGAGCCGTCAGGCTCGTCGCCGCCTGAGAAGCCGCCGGGAACAAAGATAATCTGGCTTTCCGCAACCTTCTTTGCGAAATCCTCAACGGATTTTGCGATGCTTGCGGCGGAAAGGTTGTTGATAACAAAGATTTCTGTTTCTGCGCCTGCTCTTTCAGCATGCTTTGCCGAGTCATATTCGCAGTTTGTGCCGGGGAATACGGGAATAAGAACTTTGGGCTTAGCTGTTCTGATAGCGGGCTTTGCAAAGGTTGTTGCCTTATAATCAAAGGTTTCAATCTTCTTTTCGGGCATTGCGATGTTGCAGGCATAAATATCCTCAAGCTTATCCTCATAAACGGGAAGAAGCTTTGCAAAATCAACGCTTTCTGCGCCGAGGGTGATTGCGGTTTTATCGGTTGTGTAACCGAGGAGAGTGCCGCAGTCTGTATCGTCATTAAGCTCAATGATGAATGAGCCGTAGGAATAGCCGAAGATATCGTCAAGAGAAATGTCGGCAAAGTCAAAGCCGATGCCGTTACCCATAGCCATCTTGAGCACTGCTTCTGCTGCGCCGCCCATGCCGGGAGTATAGATTGCGGCAGCCTTGCCTGCGGTTACGAGAGCATAAACCTCGTCATAAACCTTGAGGAGTGAAGCGGTATCGGGCAGATTGTCGGCGGTGTATTCGGGTTTAAGCATAACAACCTTATGACCCGCTGCCTTGAATTCGGGTGAAACGATATTTTTGATGTTTTCTGTTGTAACTGCGAAAGAAACAAGGGTGGGAGGCACGTCGATATCCTCGAACGAACCGCTCATTGAGTCCTTGCCGCCGATAGCAGCGATTTTGAGGTCCATCTGTGCCTTGAATGCGCCGAGGAGGGCTGCAAGGGGCTTGCCCCAGCGCTTGCCGTCCTTCATGGGCTTCTCAAAATATTCCTGGAAGGTGAGATAAACTTCGTTGAAGTCTGCACCCGCTGCAATAAGCTTTGAAACGGATTCGATAACCGCGAGATATGCACCGTGATAGGGGCTCTTCTCGGTGATGAAGGGGTTGTAGCCCCATGACATGAGCGAGCAGGTGTCTGTGTCAGCCTTTTCAACGGCAATCTTGTGTACCATTGCCTGAATGGGAGTGAGCTGATTTTTGCCGCCGAAGGGCATAAGAACTGTGTTTGCGCCGATTGTTGAGTCGAAACGCTCTGAAAGACCTCTCTTTGAGCAGATGTTAAGGTCGCCCGCAAGAGCGGTATAGTTATCGGTGAATGAGCCGTCAATCTTCTTTGAGTAGTCCTCAAGCTTTGCGGGAGCGATGTCGATATGCTTTTCAGCACCGTTTGAGTTGAGGAATTCACGGCTGATGTTGCAGATTGCCTTGCCGTTCCAGTTCATAACAAGATAGGGCTTTTCTTTAACCTCGGCAACGATTGTTGCTTCGAGGTTTTCACCCGTTGCAAGCTCGATGAATCTCTCGGCATCCTTTGCTTCAACAACAACCGCCATTCTTTCCTGGCTTTCTGAAATTGCAAGCTCAGTGCCGTCAAGGCCTTCGTACTTCTTGGGAACTGCGTTAAGGTTGATTTCAAGACCGTCTGCAAGCTCGCCGATGGCAACGGAAACGCCGCCTGCGCCGAAGTCGTTGCAGCGCTTGATAAGCTGAGATGCTTCTTTATTTCTGAACAGACGCTGAAGCTTTCTTTCTTCGGGTGCGTTACCCTTCTGAACCTCTGCGCCGCAGTTTTCGAGTGACTTAAGGTTATGTGATTTTGATGAGCCTGTTGCGCCGCCGCAGCCGTCACGGCCTGTGCGTCCGCCGAGAAGAATAACAACATCTCCGTCCTCGGGGCGTTCACGGCGAACATTTTCTTCAGGTGCAGCAGCGATAACTGCGCCGATTTCCATTCTCTTTGCAACGTAGCCGGGGTGATAAAGCTCGTCAACAATGCCTGTTGCAAGGCCGATCTGGTTGCCGTATGAGCTGTAGCCCGCTGCAGCAGTCTGAACGATTTTTCTCTGGGGAAGCTTGCCCTCGATTGTTTCGCTTACGGGAACGGTGGGGTCGCCTGCGCCTGTTACACGCATCGCTGCGTAAACATAGCTTCTGCCTGAAAGCGGGTCACGGATTGCGCCGCCGATACAGGTTGCTGCGCCGCCGAAGGGCTCAATTTCTGTGGGATGGTTATGGGTTTCGTTCTTGAAGAGAAGAAGCCACTTCTGGGTTTCGCCGCCGATTTCAACATCAATCTTAACTGTGCAGGCGTTGATTTCTTCGCTTTCGTCAAGCTTGGGAAGAAGACCCTGAGCCTTGAGGTATCTTGCGGCGATTGTGCCGATATCCATAAGGTTAACGGGCTTTGTTCTGTTGCAAGCCTTTCTTGCGGCAAGATATTCGTCATATGCCTTCTGAAGAAGCTCGTCCTCAAACTTAACAGAGTCAATGTTTGTGAGGAAGGTTGTGTGACGGCAGTGGTCTGACCAATATGTATCAATCATGCGGATTTCGGTGATTGTGGGGTCTCTCTGCTCGCTGATGAAATATTTCTGGCAGAATTTGATGTCATCAAGGTCCATTGCAAGGCCGTAGTCTGCAACAAATGCGGCAAGACCTGCTTCGTCAAGAGCAATAAAGCCGTCGAGAGTCTTAACTGTTTCGGGGATATCATAGTCCGTAACAAGAGTTTCGTATGCTTCAAGAGAAGCTTCTCTTGCTTCAACGGGGTTGATAACGAATTTTTTTATCTGAGCAAGCTCATCATCGCTGATATTTCCGTAAAGGCAATAAACCTTTGCGGTTCTTACGATGGGTCTTTCGCCCTTTGAGATAATCTGAATGCATTCTGCGCAGGAATTTGCTCTCTGGTCAAACTGACCGGGAAGAAATTCAACGGCAAAGAGTCTGTCGCATTCAAGATTGGGATTTTCCGTGATGTCATCAAGCTGAGGCTCGGAAAGAACTGTGCCCTTTGAATAATCAAAAAGCTCTTTTTCGATTTTTTCAACGTCGTAGCGGTTGAGAATTCTTACGTTCTCAAGGCTTTCAATTCCGAGAAGCGAAACAAGCTCGTTTTTGAGCGAGCGAGCTTCGTTATCAAGCCCTTTTTTCTTTTCAACATAAGCTCTGTATACCATAATATATTAAACCTCCAAGGCTTTTTTACCGATATCGTGTCTGTAGTAGGCGTTTTCAAAGTTAACGGTTTTAACGGTTTCGTATGCCTTTGCAACTGCATCGGCAAGGGTGTCTGCGGTTTCGGTAACGCCGAGAACTCTGCCGCCTGCGGTGAGCAGCTTGCCGTCTGCAAGCTTTGCGCCTGCAACATAAATATTTTTATCCTGCGGCATTGTGATTTCAAAGCCGCTCTGATATTTCACGGGGTAGCCGTCGGATGCCATAACAACGCAGCATGCGTGCTTTTTGCTGAACTTAACCTGCTCTGCTTTGAGTGTGCCTGCTGCAACGCTCTTCATAATCTCAAAAAGGTCGCTTTCAAGCAGAGGAAGAACAACCTGAGTTTCAGGGTCGCCGAAACGGCAGTTATATTCGATAACTTTGGGGCCGTTCTTGGTTATCATAAGGCCGAAATACAGGCAGCCCTTGAAGGTTCTGCCCTCGGCATTCATTGCGTTGATAGTGGGCAGGAAGATTTCTTCCATGCAACGCTCTGCAACCTCGGCTGTGTAATAGGGGTTGGGAGCAACTGTGCCCATGCCGCCGGTGTTAAGACCCTCATCGTTATCCTTTGCTCTCTTGTGGTCCATCGATGAAATCATGGGAACAACGGTCTTGCCGTCTGTGAACGAGAGAACGGAAACCTCGGGGCCTTCAAGGAATTCTTCAATAACAATCTGATTGCCGCTTTCGCCGAATGCCTTGTCCTGCATAATGGACTTAACAGCATCCGCAGCTTCCTCACGGGTCATGGCGATGATAACGCCCTTGCCGAGTGCGAGGCCGTCTGCCTTGATAACGGTGGGGATGGGTGCTGTTTCGATGTAAGCGAGAGCCTTTTCGGCATCGTCAAACACCTCGTAGGCTGCGGTGGGAATGTTATATTTCTTCATGAGGTTTTTGGAGAAAACCTTGCTGCCTTCAATAATTGCCGCCTTTGCCTCGGGGCCGAAGCAGGGAATGCCGAGCTTTGCAAGCTCATCGACTGCGCCGAGAACAAGGGGGTCATCAGGAGCAACAACCGCAAAGCCGATATCGTTATTCTTTGCAAATTCAACGATTGCGGGGATGTCCTTTGCGCCGATTGCAACGCATTCAGCGTCGTTTGCCATGCCGCCGTTGCCGGGCAGGGCATATATTTTTTCGATTTCTTTGTTTTCTTTAAGCTTTTTTATGATGGCGTGCTCTCTTCCGCCGCCGCCGACCACAAGAACCTTCATTGTTTAGCCTCCGTAGTTCAATTCGGAATTATGAATGCGGAATGCGGAATTAAATGATAGGCTTTGCCCACCCTTCATTCCGAATTCCTGATTACGCATTCCGAATTATTTCTTTACATACTTTTTCCGCAGACTGCGGGAGAATTATCCATTCAGCCTGCTCCATAACTCTTTTCTGCAGAGTTTCGGGAGTATCGTCAGGCTCTATGTCAACGGCTTTCTGCATGATTATGCGGCCGCCGTCGGGAATTTCGTTAACAAAATGAACAGTTGCGCCCGTCACCTTGACTCCGTAGCCGAGAGCCGCCTCATGCACACGCAGACCGTAGAAGCCTTCGCCGCAGAAAGAGGGAATAAGTGATGGGTGAACGTTGATTATTCTGTCTTTATAGTGGTTTGTGAAACGCTCGGAGAGAATGCTCATGAAGCCCGCAAGAACAATAAGGTCAATGCCGTCGCCGTCAAGAATTTCTATGAGTTTGCCCTCAAAATCGGGAGTTTCCTTTTTGAGAACGGTTTCGGTTCTGATGCCTGCCTTTGCGGCTCTTTCAAGGGCATAAGCACCCGCTTTGTTGGAAACAACAAGGGTGATTTCGCCGCTTTTGATAATTCCCGATGCCTGAGCATCAATCAGAGCCTGCAGGTTTGTTCCGCCGCCCGAAACAAGGACGGCAATGCGAGCCTTTTTCATATTTTCACTCCGTTCAAATATTAATTAGAAATTCGTAATTCGAAATTCGGAATGAAGGGTGGGCGTTGCCCACACCTGTTTTAAATCGGTCATAGGCGGAGCCTATCCTTTAATTCCGCATTCCGCATTCATAATTCCGAATTGTTGTTGTTTGCTTCAGCAAATAACAACCTTATCCTCGGACTTGATGATTTCGCCGATGATATAAGCATCTTCGCCGTTTGCCTTGAGAACTTCAAGAGCCTTTTCAGCATCTTCCTTGGCAACAACGATGCTCATGCCGACACCCATGTTGAAGGTGTTGAACATATCTCTTTCGGGAATGTTGCCTGTTTTTGCAATGAGGTCAAAGATGGGAAGAATCTTAAGAGCCGACTTGTCAATCTTTGCGCCGAAGCCGTCGGGAATGCTTCTGGGAATATTCTCGTAGAAGCCGCCGCCCGTGATGTGAGAAACAGCCTTAACGGTTACTTCTTCAAAGAGAGCAAGCATGGGCTTAACATAAATCTTGGTGGGGGTGAGAAGAGTTTCGCCGACTGACTTGCCGCCGAGCTCTGCAACGGGAGTTTTGATGTCTGCGTTATCAACGTCAAACACCTTTCTTACAAGTGAGAAGCCGTTTGAGTGAACGCCGCTTGAGGGAAGAGCGATAACAACGTCGCCCTCGGTCATCTTGGAGTTGTCAAGAACCTTATCCTTATCAACAACGCCTACGCAGAAGCCTGCAAGGTCATATTCGTCGATGGGATAGAAACCGGGCATTTCAGCGGTTTCGCCGCCGATGAGAGCAGCGTTTGACTGAACGCAGCCTTCAGCGATACCCGAAACGATTTCTGCAATTCTTTCGGGAACATTTTTGCCGCATGCGATATAGTCAAGGAAAAGCAAGGGCTTTGCGCCGCAGCAGATGATATCGTTTGCGCACATTGCAACGCAGTCGATGCCGACTGTGTCGTGCTTGTCCATAAGAATTGCAAGTTTAACCTTGGTGCCGCAACCGTCGGTACCCGAAACGAGTACGGGTTCCTCCATGCCTGAAACAGGCAAACCGAAACAACCGCCGAAACCGC
>JBGVNA010000174.1:0-13047 GCA_045125175.1 Acutalibacteraceae bacterium | reverse complement strand
CAAACGCCTCTTATAAGAGCTTCCGAGTTGCCTCTTTCAGCAGGCATAACCCCGAGATTTGCAAGGTCAACAGCATCGATTTTATAGCCTTCAGACTTAACTCTTACGATGTTATCACTGTTTGCGGACACAACGGCAACCGCATCAAGATTAACGCTTGCCGCAAGAACAACGCCGTGGTTATGGTCGGTATGATTTCCGCACACTTCGGTTCTGCCGGGTGCGCTGAAAATCTCAACCTCTCTGTCTGCACCGAAAAGAGCTTCAAAGCTTTCGGCAATTTTTATATATCTCGCCTTTTGAACTTCAATATCTTCTTTCTTATAATTCTTTGCGAGAACGGCATCATACGCCGAACCGGCAAGGTTAGTTTTCAAATCAGATGTTTTAATCATTTTCGATTTTCCTTTCTGTTGATACTTCTTTATTTTTCTGCTTTTTTACATATTCTGTTGCTTTTTCAACCGTTGTCCACACGCCGTTCACAGAAAGAAGCGAAACGCCGGTAAAGAACGTGATAATTATTATCGGCAGCAAGAAGCCTGCCGACAAGGGGTCATATACATTGCGACCGACAAGAGTATATGATATCAGCTTCGGCATAAAGCCTATTACCGAAAGCAAAACGAATTTGCCGTAGCCGAAATTGAATGAGCCGTAAATGCCCGATATACTGTTAACAGGAAGCCCCGGCACAAGTCTTAAAGCTATAAGCAAAGCGGGGTTACCCTTGCCGTCCTGCTGAATAAGATTACGCAGCTTTTCGGTTTTGCTTATCATTTTCCATGCGCTGCCTGCCCCGAAGCGTCTGCCCCAGAAATAACGTATTGTAACAAGCACAATAAAACCGAGAACATTAACGGGAATTGCAATATACATCGGAAGAACAACGCCTGTCAAAAAACAAACCGTTGACGTTGCGTAAATCGGAAAAAAGCTTTTAACCGCAAATAAAACCATTACTGCGGCAAAAAACAGCAAAGATTTATCTATATGTGTAATATACTCTTCAAGCTCCGTTAACCTGTTCTGCACGTGTGAGTACCACCGCCAAAGCTCTTCAAACTTCAGCGAAAACAACAAAACACTTGCCGCCACAGACAGTGCAACCAATATCAATCCGCCGAAAAGCAGGTATTTTTTTTGCTTTTTTCTTTTTTTCAGAAGCTCACCGCTTTCCAACCTTTTCTTATGTTTTATTTTATATTATTATCCTCTTGCGGTCAATAAGAAAACAAAATATTTTGGTATTTTATTTTCCGCAAATTATGCTATAATATCAGCATAAATATAAATTTACATCATTCACGGAGGCATACTTTTATGAAAATAACCGTTCTTGACGGATACACAGAAAACCCCGGCGACCTCTCCTGGGATTGGTTAACGAAACTCGGCGACTGCACAGTATATGACCGCACCCCCGCAGAACTGATTGCAGAAAGATGCAATGGCTGCGATATTATCATAACCAACAAAACACCTCTTCGCAGAAATCTGCTTGAAAATCTGCCTGATTTAAAATATGTCGGTCTGCTCAGCACAGGCTACAACATAGTTGACTGGGAATATTGCAAAGAAAAAGCTATTCCCGTTTGCAACATCCCGTCATACAGCACCTCTGCCGTTGCACAGCTTGTTTTTGCACTTATACTTGAACACACAAATGCCGTTGCGGTACACAGCAATTCTGTTCACGGCGGCGAATGGTCTGCATGCAAGGATTTCTGCTATTGGAAAACTCCTCTCACGGAGCTTGACGGCAAAACAATAGGCATAATAGGCTTCGGAAAAATCGGCAAAGCCGTTGCAAAAATTGCATTGGCATTCGGAATGAAGGTTCTTGCTTCAACCAACCACCCTACCCCCTTTGAAAGCGTTGAATTCTGCGAAAAAGAAGATCTTCTCGGCAGAAGCGATTTCGTCAGCATTCACTGCCCGCTTACCCCCTCAACAGAGGGTATGGTCAACGCTGATTTTCTCAAAAAAATGAAGAAAAACGCCATACTCATCAACACCTCCAGAGGTCAGGTGATTGACGAATATGCTCTTGCCGAAGCTCTCAAAAACGGCACAATAGCAGGCGCAGGGCTTGATGTTCTTTCAACCGAACCGCCCAAAGCAGACTGCCCCCTGCTTGGCATAAACAACTGTTATATCACACCTCATATTGCATGGGCAGGCTTTGAAACAAGGCAGCGTCTTATGTCAATCTGCCGCAAAAATGTTGAGGCGTTTCTCGGCGGAAACCCTATAAATCTTGTTTATTAAAAGTGAACGGCTTAACATCTTTTGTGAGATGTTAAGCCGTTTTTGATATTTAAATAAGAACCTTGGAAAGAAATTCTTTGAGTCGGGCGTTTTGCGGATTCGAGAAAAATTCTTCGGGAGTGTTTTCTTCCATAATAACGCCCTCATCCATAAACACAACTCTTGAAGCAACCTCTTTTGCAAATCCCATTTCGTGAGTTACAACAATCATTGTCATGCCTGACTGCGCAAGCTCTTTCATAACATCAAGAACCTCGCCGACCATTTCGGGGTCAAGCGCGGAGGTAGGCTCGTCAAAAAGCATAACCTCGGGATTCATTGCGAGAGCACGGACGATTGCAACTCTCTGTTTCTGACCGCCCGAAAGCTGCGACGGATAAGCATTTGCTTTCTCCTCAAGGCCGACTCTTCTGAGACGCTCCATAGCCCTCTGCTCCGCCTCGGCTTTTTTCATTATACCGAGCTTCACGGGTGCAAGAGTGATATTTTTCAGAATTGTGTGGTTATTGAAAAGATTGAACTGCTGAAAAACCATGCCCATTTTCTCACGGTGCTTATTGATATTAACCTTTTTGTCGGTTATATCAATACCGTCAAGCTCTATTTTGCCGCCCGAGGGCTCTTCAAGCCTGTTGAGGCAGCGGAGAAACGTTGATTTACCCGAGCCTGACGGACCAATAACAACAACAACCTCGCCCTTTTTGATTTCGGTATTGATATCCTTTAACACTTCAAGAGAACCAAAATTTTTCTGAAGACCCGTAACTCTTATCAAAACATTATCAGTGGTCACTGTTGCGAAGCCTCCTTTCAAGCAGGTTGACACCCTTTTGAAGAACAAGAACCATTACAAGATAGATAATAGCAACCGTTATGTAGGGTATATTCATATTATAGGTAAAGCCGACAAGCGCATTTGCGCCCTTCATCATGTCCTTAACGGCGATGAAGCCTGCAACCGAGGTTTCTTTAAGAAGAACGATAAACTCGTTTGCAAGAGTGGGCAAAACGTTTTTGAGTGCCTGCGGAAGAACAATATAAACCATTGTCTGAACATAGTTAAAGCCGAGGCTTCTGCCCGCTTCAAACTGACCGTTATCAATCGACATTATGCCCGAACGGACTATTTCGGCAACATATGCACCTGAGTTAACTCCGAAAGCTATTATCGCCGCAATATTTTCGTGAACGCCCGCTTTACCGAGCCACAAATAATAAATTATGAGAAGCTGAACGATAACGGGAGTGCCTCTGAACACGGTTAAATAAAGCTTGCAAATTGAATCGAGGAACTTGAATTTACCTGTTTTATCGTGGGTTGAACGGATAATCGCAACAACAAAACCGATTGCAAGACCGATAAGCAGCGCTGCAAGAGTTATTTCAATGGTAACAAGCAAGCCGTCAGTTATGTGTCTATAGTTATCGTTTTTGATAAGAACATTGTATATATCATTTTTAAGCTCGTTAAAAGCTTCAATTATATTATCTTTCAGTTCAACAAAAAAACCGCCTATGCCGCCTGCTTCCTGCGCAGCCTCAGCGGCGGAAGCAAATGCGGGGAAAGCAAAGCTCACAATCAAAGCCGCGGCAACCGCAAAAATCAGAATCGTCAGCGTTTTTTTAGACATTTTGAAATCTCTCATGTCTTAATCTGCCTTTCAAAATTATTCAAAAATTAAGGGCAAGCGAAAGCCTGCCCTTAACGCTTTTTAAAAAGTTTTATGCGGGGATGTATTTATTGACGATTGCATCGATTGAACCGTCTGCCTTAAGCTCCTCAAGAGCAGTATTAATCTTTTCGAGAAGCTCTGTGTTCTCTTTTGCAACTGCAATTGCGTAATCTTCATCTGCATAAGCTGTTTCAAGGATTGTGAGACCCTCATTGGCAGCAACAAAAGCCTTTGCGGGCTCGTTGTCAATAATAACAGCATTAACTATATCGCTCTGGAGAGCTGCAACGGCAGCAGCACCGTTTGTGTATCTCTTAACATTCTCCTCGCCGTAATCCTCGCTTGCGTATGCGTCGCCTGTTGTTGCTTCCTGAACGCCTATAAGCTTGCCTGCAAGGTCATCAAGAGTTTTGATATCCGAGCCTTCCTTAACGATAACAACCTGAACGCCCTTTGCGTATGTTGATGAGAAGTTAACATGCTCAAGTCTGTCTTCTCTGACTGTCATACCCGCCATACCGATATCTACAACGCCGTTCTGAACCGCGCTGATGATGCCGTTGAAGTCCATATCCTGAATTTCAAAATCCATGCCGAGCTTCTCAGCGATAAGAGCACCGACTTCTGCATCAATGCCTACAATTTTGTCACCCTCATAATACTCATAGGGAGGGAATGCTGCATTGGTTCCCATAATAAGCTTTTCTCTGCCGGTGTCTTCCTGTCCGCCGCAAGCAAAAAGAAGAGTTGCGGAAAGAGCCACGACCATAACAACTGCCAAAATTTTAACAAATTTTTTCATTAGAGTTACCTCCGTAATTTTTAATATTTCATATTATAACATTGTGAAACGGAAATGTAAAGCAAAATTGTATTTTTATAACAAAAAATAAGTTTAATTATTCACTTTTTGCCAAATATTCCATTGTTTTTTTGAAATCTTCGGGGAATTCGGCTTCAAATTCCATTTTTTCACCCGTCACGGGATGTTCAAGCCAACATCTGCGGCAATGGAGAAGCTGATGTCCGATTTCGGGCATAAAATCTCCGTACATCGTGTCACCCGCAAGCACGTTGCCGTTAAACGCCATATGCACTCTTATCTGATGAGTTCTTCCCGTTTCAAGCCGCAGGCTGAGCAAGGTTGCACCTTCAAAGCTTTTTTCCGCTTTCCAATTTGTAACCGCAGGCTCAACGCCGAGCTCATAAGAGCAGGCACGCAGTGTTTTCATAGGGTCGGGTCGGTAAATGGGGACATCCACCCTGCCCTCTCCGCAGAGATTCCCTTTGACAAGAGCATAATATTCTTTTTCTGTTTTTCCGGAAAGCTTACATGCCGAAAGCGGATTGAGAGCGCACACAACAACGCCGGAAGTACCTTTATCAAGCCTGCCGACAGCTCTGAAAGCAGCGTTTTTGCCTTTTTCGGTAAGATAAGCAGTAACGGCATTTGCAAGCGTATCGCCTTGATGGTTATGAGTCGGATGCATTGCCATAAAAGGAGATTTGTTTATAACAAGAATATCGTCATCTTCATAGATAATGTCTATTTCAGCATGGAGTGCTTCGGGAAGCGAATCGTCATCGGGAATGACAACATTTATTATATCGCCGCTTTTAAGACGGTCTATCGTGCGGGTCGGCTCACCGTTACATTTCAGAGCATACTTGACTTTACGCATAAGCCTTGCGGAAAAGCCGCAATATCCCCTTAAAAAGTGAACAACCTTTCTGCCCTCATATTCAGGCGGCACGGTGTAGCTTATATCTCTGGGCATTCCGACCCTCCTTTCGCAAACTATTATAATGATATCACATTTTGACGTTTTTGTATAGAAAAAATTACAAATCAGTTACACCGTATTACAATAAATTACAGTTTGATTTCAAATCGGTAATTTTTATTTACAATTCTGAAAATCGGTGATATTCTGTAAATGTAAGGAAACCACGTTAACAAAGGAGGACAAAAAACATGAAAAAAACATTTAAAACATTCTTGGCAGCAATGCTTGCAGCCATCATGTTAATCGGTTCGCTTCCGGCTTTTGCCGCAGAAGCATCAGAAACCCTTGAATGGAACTACTACGGCGACACCTATTATTATGATTATGCAGGAGAAATTAAAGAAGGTGTAAACACCGTTGGAAAAATTTCCGATGACAGCGCTTTCATTTACTTCGATTTCAATGCAGAAAAAACAGGCTTTTATACACTTTCGTTTAATTATGAAGAAATAGAGGGCTGGACGGGAATCCCCGAAAAGATTGAAAACGGCGTTGCATATGACGACATTGAGCTCACTTATCACGGCGATGAAGATAACTCAAAGATTCTTTTTTATCTTGAAGCAGGTGAAACAGTTTTTGCAATTGACCTTGATTTCACTCCGTCAGAAAATGCAGAAATCGTTGTTGAATATTGCGGCGAAGAAATTGCATCCGTTATCCCCGGTGACGCTGTTATCGCCTGCGATTTTTATTACTACGACTGTGAAGACGGCACCTTTACATTTGATCTGTTGTCGGACAGCACAATTATTTTCGATTCAGGTAAATCGCTGAAAACCGACAGCTTATACGGCACAACCGACAAAGAGCCTGCCAAAGGCATCAACACTTTGAACATTGAGCTTTTCGGCAAAACCCACACCGCAGCAGTAACACTATATAATATTGATGATTTTATCAGCAAAATTGAAATCAGCAACGCTGAAAAATATCTCAATCCTGTGATTTATTACGACACTTACGATTCCTTATATCCTTATGACGAAACATTCACAGTCACTTTTACCGACGGAACAACCGAAAGCATTGTTTATAATGATTATGAATCGTTTGTAATTCTTCCCAACGGCAGCAAAGCATATATATGGGTTGACTTTGATTTCTACCGAGATAAGCTTACAATGATAATTCATGTTTCAGGCGAAATTGTTGAAACTCTTGAATGCACCGCCCAATACGCAACACTTGCAGAAAACTTTACACACCTCATTCAAAACAATAAAAACTCCCTTGACGATTCAATAATGTATCTTAAAGAATCGATGATTACGCTTCTTGAATGTGACACCTTTGAGGAACTTGCCGATCACGGCGCAGCAAATGCAGGATTCTATCTGGGCCGTTCAGTCAGAAATTTTCTTGAAATTTTTGCCGAAATTTTTTATCTTGCTTCATTTTATATCGGCTAAGTGTTGAAAATTCCGCAACTTTATGATAAAGTGAGCAGTAGAAATACTGCTCACTTTTTATTTTTACGGGAGTTTTAATATGAAAAAATTATTTGCCGTTATCCTTGTTTTTGCAACCCTTTTTCTCTGCGCCTGCACCGGACGGGATTCGGGCACAACCAATATCCCCTCAACCGCAGCCTCAACCTCGTCGGTTCAGATTACTGCAACACCCAACGAATCCACCACTGCACCGGAAATAATAACCGAATGGGGAACAGATCTTTTGCCTGCTGATTTCCCCGCTCCGCCCGAAGGAACATATGACCTGCTTATCGGCGAAGGTACTCCTACCTCTGATGAGGACAGCTACACATCGGAATGGATAAGACTGAAATTCACCTGCCCCGAACACAGCTTTTATTTATTCACAAACAATCTGGTTGAAAACGGATATAAAGGCAGCGTTAAAAAATTCACTAACGCAACATATTATCTTGACGGTTTCAAGGGTCACTGGCAAAACGGCGACTATATCGTAACAATTTTTGAATCCAAAATTAATTTGAACGGCAACTATACGTTCTCTATAGATATTATCCCTTGCAACGATAATTTTCCTGCAGAGCTTCAGGAGTATTTCCCCAAGTTCAACGGTTTTACCGTTACTGCCGGAAATTATTGCGGTCATGACTCAAACAATGAATTTCTTGAAAGCACATTCGGAGGCAGCTTTGCACCGTTCTGGCACTGGGAATTCCGTTTTGATGAAGGATTTATAGGCGTAGAGGAAAAAGAGTTTAATGAATACTGCGAGGCTCTCGGCAAAGCAGGCTTTGCGGGTCCGGTTGTTGCCTCAACCGTTGACGGTTGCAATGTAACATCGGTAGATGTTGTCAAAACAATAGACGGAATAAGTTACTGTGCATATCTGCTTTATAATCCGTCACTTAAAACACTTGATATTGCATACGCAAACAACCCCGAAATATATAAAGTTGAAGGCTGAAAAAAGCGTCAGGCACCATCAAATGCCTGACGCTTAATTTTTATTTTGTTAAAACAATTGTTGTTATACTTCTTGCAGGAAGAGTTGTTTCTCTGAAGAAATTACCCGAATAAATCTTGTTACAGTTATTCATCTCGTCTGTAAGATACATTTCGGTTGAGCTGTAGCTGCCGTAGAGATCAACAAGCTGAGATGTTTCTTCGTTATTTATAAGAACAAGAACAGTTTCTTTACCGTCTGTGAAAGCGGTTGAAACAACCTTGCTTTCTCCCTTAAGGCTGTCCATAATGTCAATTCTCGCCATTCCGGGTTTTATGAAACTCGCAAAATGTTTATAGGCATAATATCTGTTATAGATAACAAGTTCACCGTTTATAAGCTCCATAAGCCCGTCGCCGTTAACAGCTGTCCAACTCTGCCATGAAACAGCATTCATCAGATTCAAATCCTGCGCAATTATATTTGCCATATAAAGCCCGCTGTCAATGGTAGTTGAATCAATTTTCAGCGGAAGCTCACACCATTCGCTCATTTCAAGCTTTTTTTCGGGGTACTGCTCGGCAAATTTATTACCGACATCGGTTTTAACCCAAAGGTTGTTATCTATCCAATAGCTGTGACCGCTGTATGTGTCGCAGAATTCATTCAGAATATCACTCGCAAAGAATTTATCTATGTATTCGTAATATTCGGGAGAAAGCTGACCGCTTTCAGGACCGCTCAATTTATAAGGCGAATTGCGTTTTTGCATTTCAAGAGCAAAAAGCTCAAGAACAGCAACCGTTTCATCGGCTGAATAATGGCAGCCCTCCTGACCGACCCAATCACCGCCCCATTTCCACTGAGGCTCGTTTATGGGAGAAATTGCGGTTACGGGATAGCCTTGCTCAACAAACCAATCAGCAATCGTGAGAACATAATCAACAAATGCAGCATAGTTCTCTTTCGGAAGATTAGAGGCATATTCGGTCAATCCGCCTGAAGCCTGACCGCTTTCAGTCATTGAAAAATGAGGGCTGTTACAGAAAAGGATAACTTCCTTTGCGCCGTATTCAACCGCCATATCAAGCATTCTGCGTGCATTTGCATCACGGGTAAAATCATACTCATATTTTCCCGTTTTTTCATTGAGAACATAAAAGCTTTCGGTTCTTCTGTTAACGTCGCCGATACGTGTAGCGGGGTTTTCCTTTTCACCGCCACCGATGTTATAGCGGTAAATATCAAGACCCAAGCCTGTTTCGTCATCATAAAGAAGCCTTGCAATTTCTCTTGCGGTTTCTTCATTGTCAATGGTTTGTGACCACCAAGCTGAGCTTGTACCGAACCCCTCAAAAATCTGATGCTCCACGAATTTATTCACTCCAATCGTCTGAGTTTCATTGGGTTTCAAATAATTTAACACGGAAAATCCCGCCGTTTGAAGCCAGGCAAGAATAATGCAGATTATGTTTTTTAACATTTCTTTCCCCTTTCGGATCTTTGATAATACAAGTTTATCACGGATAAAAATACGTGTCAACATTTTACTGTTGACAAATTAACTCCTTTGTGATACAATTCATTTAACGATTAAGTTAAATGTTAAATGTGAGAGATGATTATATGGGAATACAAAACACATTGAAAGCTTTGGCAGACCCTACAAGGCGTGAAATATTAAATATGTTGAAAAAAGGTGCTATGTCCGCAGGTGAAATTTCAGAACAATTTGATATAAGCTTTGCAGCGATTTCAAGGCATCTATCTGTTTTGAAAGATGCCGATTTAATACGGGATGAACGCAACGGAAAATTCATTTTCTACGAATTGAACGCATCCGTTCTCGAGGAAATCATGCTCTGGATAACAGATTTGAAAGGAGATATTCAAAATGATTAAAAAGAACCTTAAATTATTAATTTTAACTTCAATTATAATCATACTGCCTGTTGCTGCAGGATTGATTTTATGGGATAAGCTGCCGGCAGAAATCCCTGTTCATTTCAACGCACAGGGTGTTGCAGACAGCTACGGCAGCAAAAGCTTTGCTGTTTTCGTAATGCCGCTGTTTTTGCTTGCGGTACATTGGCTTTGCATGATTGTCACAAGCCTTGACCCCAAGAAGAAAAATATCACAAAAAAATCATTGGGGCTTGTGCTTTGGATTTGCCCTGCCCTTTCACTGTTTGTTAACGGAATGATTTACGCATACACTTTGAATGTCCCGATCAGCATCAGCACCGCTTTCACACTTTTTTTCGGTGCTTTATTTGTTGTGATTGGTAACTATATGCCGAAATGCAAGCAGAATTATTCAATCGGCATCAAAATTTCATGGGCTTTAAACAGCGAAAAAAACTGGAATTACACGCATCGCCTTGCAGGTAAGGTATGGGTAGCAGGCGGTTTGTTTATAATTGCAACATCTTTTTTAAATTGGGTATGGCTTTTTACCGCAGCAACAGTTATAATGATTATAATCCCTGTTGCAGGGTCTTATCTTTACCATAAAAAGGAGAATAAAGAATGATTTACGATACCGCAAAAAATTTAAGACTTTATTCAGAATTCAACCCCGCTTTTGAAGCAATCGCAAAATTCGTTGAAGAAAATGACCTTAAAGCAATTGAGTGCGGCAGCTATGACGTTGCAGAAGGCATCAAGGTCGGCATTTCGGAATATGAGCCCGGCACAGGCGGCGATTTCGAAGCTCACAGAGATTATCATGATTTACAGCTTGCTATTTCAGGCGAAGAAGCAATCGACGTTCTGCCCATTGAATTTGCAAAGGATTCAACAGGATACAAACCCGATATTGAGTTTTTCACATCTCAGACAGCCACCGCAACCCGTGTTGCTCTCACAGAAGGAACCTTCGCATTCCTTGCCCCTGCAGACACTCACAAGCCATGTATTAAAACGGGCAGTGACAAAATCAAAAAAGCTGTTTTTAAAATAAAGATTTGAGTTAATGCGTCATCTGCTCAGAAAAAGGCAGGTGACGCTTTGTTTATAGTACGGAACAACATAAAGCGCAGGCAGGATACCTATGCAGAGCAGCATCCACGGCATAAAACTAACCTTAAAAAACAATATATCCGCAAGCTTATTCTGCGTTTTTCGAACGCTCTCTTTTATTGCATCCTCTGCCGTAAAATCCTTATAGCAGGCAAGATAAAACATGGATTTTGAATATCTCTGCGTAAACAGAAAATAAAAAATCAAACCTGCGGCGGCAAGCGCAGAAAGACCGATTAAAACGGTATATGCCGCTTTTAGGCTGACAGCATTTTTCATATTATGATAAACAAACATCAAACCTGCCGTGACGGGCACCGCTTCAAAAACAGCAAACCAAAAAAGCTTTATGAAGAAAAGACGAACACAAAGCTCACACGCTTTCAATGCGCCCGACAAGCCTATCCGAGGTTTCATAACAGACGTTATTCCCCTTGCCAGCATTAAAAGACGAATCTGCAAAAGCAGACGCAAAGGGGCAATTGACACAACAGCGAGCAAAAGCGTTAACGCAGCAATTGCAGCAAGCAGAGAATTTTCAACGTCCGCCGGCAAACGGTTGATTGCCGCATTGCAAGCCGAAAAAAGGCAAAACAAAATCATTATCGCCGCAACAACAGGCACGATTTTTATATGTGAGCCGCTCATAGCCGCTCTTGCAGAAAGCTTAATTCGCGAATTCATTAAATCACCACAAAAAGAAAAATCGGGAGGCTTTAACCTCCCGATTATTTTTTGTTGATTATTCTGTTTTATTCCCGATTAAAGGCCAACAACCGCTCTGCATTTATCAAGGAATGCAAACAATCTGTCTGTTACGGGAGCAACATATTTATCAAACTTATCATAGAAAGAGTCACCGTCTTCAAATTCGGGTGCTTCTGCGCCCTGAGCAAAATTGCCCATGGGAATCATTCTGAGGTTGGGCTTATCATTCTGCAGGAACTGTGTATACAAGGGGTTTGACCACACATCATAATATTCATCGGAATACATGAACCAATAATACATTTCCATTATGCCGTCATGAGCATTTGAATGAAGCATATCCTTGATAAACCATGTATGCTCGGGCAGAATGCAGGTTGAAGCATCAATAACGCCGTCGGGTGAAAGATGATTGTGACCGCAGTCGCAATTCTTCTGAACATAATTTTCGCCGAGAGTTCCGTTAAGAGGAGCAACGGTTGCGCCTGCGGATGCATATTTTGTGTCAACGGTTGCATCACTGTTGTTATTAAGAGATTCAACAAGAGGAGTTCTCTGAATGTTATAGCCCGCAACAATCATAATGCGCACGCCGTCTGCCTGTGCTCCTTTAAGAATTTCATCTGCTCTGCTCTGAATCTGATAGTGATAATAATCTGCCTTTGCAATAAGACCTGCCTGGGTTTCGGGGTCAAGATTGATTTTCTTAGCCTCTTCATATGAGCAATCGGGAACAAATGCCCAAAGACCGAGAAGAGTTCCGAAAACAGGGGTTAAAAGCTCATCAAAAACTCTTGTTTCAAGCTTATCAAGAATATCCTCGCCGAGACCGAGAACAAGATCAACAAGACCGCTGTAATAAAGCATATTGAAAAGAGCCCAGAGAGCGGTGTCGCCTGCCGAGAAAGGCGGATAGCCGTCTGTTGCATAGTCAAGGAGAGCCCTTGAATCAAGAGCAAGCTTTCTGCTGAGAAGGTCACCTGCAACGTCTGTTCCAAGCAAGGGGCAGCTCTGGAAAATGCAGGCATCAACATCGTCATGGCCGTATTCATTAAAATAAGCAAGGGTAACAACGCCGCCCATTGATGAGGCACGGAAATTCACCTGATCATGACCCGTAAGCTCTTTTACGTGCTGAACAAAGTCATCAAGCTGGCCTGCAACCTCAACGGGGTCAAGGCGCCAGTCGTAGTGGAAATAATACTGCT
>JBGVNA010000173.1:0-2048 GCA_045125175.1 Acutalibacteraceae bacterium | reverse complement strand
AAGACTGCCCAGACGGTCGGCATTAAATCAGATTTTCTGTTCCTCTGCAGTGCTCTGCATTATTCCGTCAGTCACAAAAAACCTTTAAATTTTACCATTAAATTTTATCATTTAAATTTGCTTTTGTCAATACAGTTATATTTCGATTTTAGGCTTTTTCCATTTGCCGCTTACAACAAATATAATACCCACAACAATAGACGCCAAGGATGCAAGTCCCGTTGCAAGACCTATACCGTTAAATCCAAGGTCTGTAAAGGAAACAACAAGGTAAGCAAACGGAACTCTTACAAGAATTGAGCTGAAGCAAGCATTGAACAACGCAAAATTTGTATATCCGGCACCGATTGCAAGTCCATTCATGCAGAATACAAACGGCACAAAAAGATAATCAAGTGCAATAAATCTCAGGTATTCCGTGCCAATAGCAATAACATCGGGATTAGTATCAAAAAGTGAGATAATCGGTTGAGGAAAAAGCTCAACAACAGCAAAAACAAACGCGGAAATAGCAAATGCTATGCCCATTCCTGTTAACATTGTTTTCTTTGCTCTTGCGGTTTCACCTGCTCCGATATTCTGACCTGCCATTGATGAAACAGCACTGCTCATTGCAAGTGATGGAAGAACGGCAAATGAGTTTACCTTACCGCCGATACCCTGACATGCTGATGCAATATCAGCTATCGGGAGCGAGTTAACAAGAGCAGTGAGTGTAAGGAATGAAAAAGAAACAACAACTTGTTGAACGGAGGATGGGAGACCTAATTTAAGGAGCATTTTCATTTTCTCTTTGTCAATTTTGAAATCGCACTTTGAATATCCCACAAAGAAATGATTTTTAAAAAGATAAATTAAAGAAAGAATGACGCTCAATGCCTGTGCACTTACCGTTGCGTATGCGGCACCGGCTGCACCCATCTGAAAAGGTCCGACAAGAATGATGTCACCGATAATGTTTACAATGGTTGCAATAATTACAAAGTAAAGCGGACGTTTTGAGTCCCCCATGCCTCGAAGAATTGCACTTATAACGTTGTATGCAAACATAAAAACAAGGCCTGCCATACAGATATTATAATAGTTTTCAGCCTCAACATATGCAACCTGCGGTGTGTTAAGTAGATCAAGAAGCGTTGTTCCTAAAAGAAGCATAACAAAAGTGAATATGATACTTAAAATCATGTAAGCAGTGAAAAGAGTTCCTATTGTTTTTCTTTGTTCATCGAATTTCTTCGCACCGCCGTACTGTGCAATAAGAACCGTTCCGCCTACGGCAAGGCCAAATGCAGCACCTGTAACGAGAATATTTATCTGACTGCCTATATTAACACCTGTTATACCGTGAGTACCGCAAAGCCTGCCGACTATTATCATATCGGCAACGGAATAAAAAGCTTGAAGCAAATTTGAAAGAAGGAAGGGGATTGCGAACTTTATAAGCTGCTTTCCAACACTGCCTTGTGTTAAATCTTGTCTGAATTTATCTGCCACTTTTTAATTCTCCTGTGATTTTTTCTCTTTCATGGTAAGTGAAATTCTCTTTTTGGCAGTCTCAACAGAAATTACCCAGACGGTAACAACCTGACCAACCTTAAGAACTTCAGATGGATGCTTAATAAACTTGTTAGTTATCTGAGATATGTGAACAAGACCATCCTGATGAACGCCGATATCAATAAATGCACCGAAATCCGTTACGTTTCTGACTGTGCCTTTAAGTTCCATACCGGGCTTAAGGTCATTAATATCCATAACATCGGTTCTGAGCATGGGAGGGGGAAGCTCATCTCTGGGGTCTCTTGCGGGCTGGATAAGCTCTTTGATAATATCCTTGAGCGTGGGTACACCGATACCGAGCTTTTCGGCTACGGTATCTTCTCCGAGAACCTCAACCTTGCCTTTGATTTCAGCAATACTTTCCGAACCTATATCTTCAATTTTATATCCGCAAAGTTTAAGAAGTTCTTTTGCGGCGGAATAGCTTTCAGGGTGAACGCCTGTGTTATCAAGAGCATTTTTGCTTTCGGGAACTCTGAGGAAGCCTG
>JBGVNA010000172.1:0-3189 GCA_045125175.1 Acutalibacteraceae bacterium | reverse complement strand
CAAGCACGATTATGATTATCATACAGAAGCTATGGACAGAGCCATGGAGGGCGGCATAGATGACGTCGGACTCGGCGTGCTTTTCGGTCTGGAGCTTTATAAATATGAATTTGTCGGCCTGCTTATGCATGCGGAGCACCTTGAAGCCGTTCACGGTGTCGGTCCCCACACGATCAGTGTTCCCCGTCTTAAAAGAGCTGACGATATTGACCCTGATACCTTTGACAACGGCATTTCAAATGAGCTTTTCGAAAAGCTTATTGCATGTATCAGAATTGCTGTTCCTTACACAGGCATGATTATCTCAACAAGAGAATCCGAAGAGGTGAGGGGAAGAGCTTTAAGGCTCGGCATTTCACAGATAAGCGGTGCATCAAGAACATCTGTCGGCGGTTATACGGAAGAGGAAAGACCTCACGATTCCGAGCAGTTCGATGTTTCTGACCAGAGAACACTTGATGAAGTAGTGCGCTGGCTTATGGAAATGAAGCATATTCCGTCATTCTGCACAGCCTGCTACCGTGAGGGCAGAACGGGTGACAGATTTATGACTCTTTGCAAAAACGGTCAGATTCTTAATTGCTGCCACCCCAATGCTCTGATGACTCTTACCGAATATCTTGTTGACTACGCAAGCGAGGAAACAAAGAAAATCGGTTTTGAGCTTATCAAAGATGAGCTTAAAAAAATACCCGGCGCAAAGGTGCGTGCTATCGCAGAGCAGAATATTGAGGATATAAAAGCCTCAAACCGCCGTGATTTCAGATTTTAACATAACCGATACTGTAGGGCGGGATGCCGACATTCCGCCGTATGTTTGGAGATGATTATATGAGCTTGAATAATACCGTTTCCGCCGAAAGAGTTCATATCGGCTTTTTCGGCCTTCGCAACGCAGGTAAATCAAGCGTTGTCAATGCTGTTACGGGTCAGAGTCTTTCTCTTGTTTCCGATGTTAAGGGAACAACAACAGATCCCGTAAAAAAATCAATGGAGCTTCTGCCTCTCGGCCCTGTTGTGATTATAGATACACCCGGTGTTGATGATGAGGGCGAGCTTGGTAAAATGCGTGTAAAAAGAGCAAAACAGGCTTTGAATTATACCGATATTGCCGTTCTTGTTATTGACGGAGAAAAGGGCATGCAAAAAGCGGATAAAGAGCTCGTTTCTCTTTTTAAAACTAAGAAAATTCCCTATTTAATCGCATTTAACAAAGCAGATTTAATTAAAGATATTCCTCCATGCCGTGAAAATGAAATTTATGTCAGCGCAGAAAGTAAATTTAATATAAATGAGCTTAAAGAAATGATAGCCCGAAAGGCAAAGAGTTGGGAGAACGGCAAAAAAATTGTTGCCGACCTCATTGCGCCTGATGACCTCGTTGTGCTCGTTGTTCCTATTGATGAATCCGCCCCCAAGGGCAGGCTTATTCTGCCTCAGCAGCAAGTTATAAGGGATGTTCTTGAAAGCGGTGCAACGGCTGTTGTTTGCCGTGATACCGAGCTTAAATCAACTCTTGCTTCTCTCAGCAGAAAGCCGAAGCTTGTTATAACCGATTCGCAAGCATTTGCACAGGTATCGGCAGATACCCCCGAGGATATCGATTTAACTTCGTTTTCAATTTTGTTTGTACGTTACAAAGGGGATTTGACCGCTGCTGTTCACGGTGCGGCACAGCTTGATAAGCTTAAAGACGGCGACAAAGTTCTGATTTCCGAGGGCTGTACACATCACAGGCAGTGCAACGATATCGGAACGGTCAAAATGCCGAATTGGATAAGAAATTACACAAAGAAAAATCTTGAGTTTGATTTTACAAGCGGCAATGAGTTCCCCGAGGATTTGTCTGCATATTCATTGGTTATACATTGCGGTGCATGTATGCTCAATGCCCGTGAAATGCAGGCAAGAACAGGTCATGCTTCTGACAGCAATGTGCCTATGACTAATTACGGCGTAGCGATTGCTCAGATGCACGGAATTCTCAGGCGAAGCCTTGCACCTTTTCCCGAAGCACTCAAAGAGCTATAATGTTTTTATTCTTTTTACAGGAGAGAATGAAATGGAAAAAAGATATTCCCTTGATATGACCAAAGGCCCTTTTTTGAAAAAAATACTGACGTTTTCAATTCCGCTTATGCTTACGGGTCTGTTGCAGCTTGCTTATAATTCTGCGGATGTTATTGTTGTCGGCAGATTTGTAGGTAAGGAAGCGCTTGCGGCGGTTGGTTCAACCGGTTCGCTTGTCAATTTGTTCCTCAATGTTTTTCTCGGGCTTTCAATGGGTTCGGGTGTAGTGGTTGCACGGCATATCGGTGAGGGAAACAGCAAGACCGTTCATGAATGTGTTCATACCGCCATGTTGTTGAGTGTTATATGCGGATTTTTCGTTGGCGCATTGGGTTTTTGTGGTTCTCACGGGATGCTGAAAATGATGGATGTCCCCGATGATGTTATAGACCTTGCATCGCTTTATCTGAAGATATATTTCCTTGGTTCACCCGGTCTTCTTGTTTATAATTTCGGCGCATCGATTGTCAGATCAACAGGTGACACAAAAAGACCGCTTTACATACTGACTTTTTCGGGGCTTGTCAACGTTGTGCTTAACCTTATTCTTATTATTGTATTTGATATGGGTGTCAGCGGTGTTGCGATTGCGACAATCGTTTCTCAGTATCTTTCGGCAGTTCTTATAGTAATTTATCTTGTGAAGATGCCGAATGCATGCCGTCTGATGTTCGGTAAGCTTAAAATATACAGGAAAGAGCTTAAAAGCATTATGCTTCTCGGTTTGCCTGCCGGAATTCAGAATTCGTTGTTTTCCGTTTCGAATGTTATTATTCAGTCAACTGTCAATTCCTTTGGCTCGGTTGCAATGGCAGGTATCGCCGCAGGCTCGAATTTTGATTCTTATGTTTATACATGCACGAACGCCGTGGCGCAAACAACCATGACCTTTTCATCGCAGAATATGGGTGCAAGAAAATATTCAAACATAGGAAGAATTTACCGCTACTGCATTGTTATAACAATTGTTGTCAGCGTTGCAATGGGCGGTCTCGGCTGCGTTTTTGCAGATCCGATTGTCGGCTTGTTTTCCGATGACCCCGCAGTTATCGAAATCGGTGCAGACAGACTTTTGCAGATTATGCCTTTTTACTTTTTCTGCTCATTGATGGATGTTGC
>JBGVNA010000171.1:0-16646 GCA_045125175.1 Acutalibacteraceae bacterium | reverse complement strand
TGGCTCCCCAACCGTTTCCACGACAACGCAGTTGTTGAGGGTAAGCGTAAGTTCATGGGTACTCTTTGGAACACATATGCATTCTATGTGCTCTATGCAAATATCGATAAGTTTAACCCCACCGAGCATACTCTTGATTACAGCAAGCTTTCAATCATGGATAAGTGGCTGCTTTCAAGGCTCAACACTCTGATTGATACAGTTGACGGCTATCTTAACAGCTACGCAATACCCGAAGCGGCAAAGGCTCTTCAGAGCTTTGTTGACGATATGAGTAACTGGTATGTCCGCCGCGGCAGAGAGCGTTTCTGGGCACAGGGCCTTGAGCAGGATAAGATTAATGCTTATATGACTCTTCACACAGCGCTCGTAACTGTTGTTAAGCTTGCTGCTCCCATGATTCCTTTCATGGCTGAGGATATCTACCGTAACCTTGTTTGCAGCGTTGATAAGGATGCTCCAATCAGCGTTCATCTTTGCGACTATCCCGTTTCAAATGCAGATTTTGTTGACAGCGATCTTGAAGCTTCAATGGATGAGGTTCTCAATATTGTTGTTCTCGGCAGAGCTGCAAGAAACACAGCAAACATCAAGAACAGACAGCCTCTCGGCAAGATTTTTGTTAGCGCACCCAAGGTACTCGGCAGCGAATACAGTGAAATTATCGAAGATGAGCTTAACGTTAAGGCTCTTGAATTCGTAACCGATTCATCGGGCTATGTTTCATATAACTTCAAGCCTCAGCTTAAGACACTCGGACCCAAGTACGGCAAGCTTCTCGGAGCAATCAGAGAATATCTTGCATCTCTTGACGGCTCGGCAGCAAAGGCAGAGCTTGATGAAAAGGGTGCATTGACCTTTACCGCAGGCGATACCGAAATCTCCCTTGCAGTTGAAGATCTTCTCATTGAAACCGTTCAGAAAGAGGGCTTCCAGGCTGAAAGTGACAACGGCGTTACCGTTGTTCTTGACACCAACCTCACAGATGAGCTCATTGAAGAAGGCTTCGTAAGAGAGCTTATCTCCAAGATTCAGACAATGCGTAAGGATGCAGGCTTTGAGGTTATGGATACAATCAAGATTTATGTCAGCGGCAACGAAAAGATTGAAGCAATCTTTATGTCAAATGCAGACACAATCAAGCATGATGTTCTTTCAACAGATATCATTGCATCTGCGGGCGGTTCCTACACCAAGGAGTGGGATATCAACGGCGAAAAGGTAACTCTCGGCGTTGAGAAGAACTGAATAAAATGATTAACGCCCCTTGGCTTGATGCCGAGGGGCGTTTTTATATTATTATTAAGAAATATTTGTCAATCCTTTACGGGCTGAAAAGGCTTTGTGTAGTTGAGCATAAAGATGATTATGTAAGCTACCCACATGGGAATGCTTTCAATTCCGCCGCTCTTGCCGAAAATGAGAAGAAGAACAACCATAAGAATCAGTGTTAAAGCAAGAACAACAAGCATGATAAGATGCTTTACACTTTTCTGCATTGTTTTGTAAAGCAAGAAAGCAATTATTGCCGCAGCAAAGAATGCAGCAAAGAGAAGTGCTGTTGACCAGTGCGCAGCCATCTGAAGAGGCTTGTTGTCTTCGGGCTCAACCGAGGGGATATGCACACAGGCAAAAATGCAGAAGAAACCGAGATATGTGCAAATGTTGCCGAATTTTGCGAGTTTTTCGTTTTTGAAGGAATTGAGCTTATAAAGATACTGCAGGTTGAGATAAAGGGATACACCCGAAAAAACTGCCCACCAGATGAAAAGGCGGGGATGAGTCTTGCCGATAACGCTTGCTGTTTTTGCAAGGTCGGGGTTGTCGATAAAGCCGTAAACCGTGAAGAAAATAAATCCCGCAATAAGCCATGCCATGCAGAAATTTCTGTTATCGGTCAGCACATCGATAAAGTTAAAAAACGCCTGCTTGATTGTTGGCTTCTGAGCAAGCTCGGCCTGCTTTCTGAGTTTTGATGCTTTAGACATAAAACCACTCCTTTTTCCATAATATAACTATATTTTACAATGAATATATCTTTTTTTCAACCATATTTTCTTGCATCGGAATTAAATATATGATATATTTATAACATAATTTTCTTAAAGAGGTGTAAAAATGAAGAAGACATTAAGCATTTTGCTCACCGCAGTTATTCTTGTAACATCCCTTACGGTAGGCTTTACCGCATTCGCCGCAGAGGATGAAATGAGTTTCGCTGTTGCATCGGATTTGCACTATAATGTGCCTACAGAAGAAATCGAAGGTGTAATTGACGACGAAATTTATTGGTATGCAAACCGCAGAGCCGCTATGGAAAACGAAAGCAGCTTTATTATCGATGAATTCCTCAATCAGTGCGCAGAGGATGATAACGTTGAATTCGTTCTTATTTCGGGCGACCTTGCCGATAGCGGCAAGTCAATTCATCAGGAGCATATTGATGTTGCCGCAAAGCTTGCTGCTTTCGAAAAGGCAACGGGTAAGCCTGTTTACGTTGTCCCCGGTAACCATGACTACGGCGTTGACTGCGAAACAAACATTGAAGATTTCGTAAGAGTTTATGCCGATTTCGGTTATAACGAGGCTCTCACAACCGTTGAGGGCACAGGCTCATACACAGCAGACCTCAATGATGATTACAGACTTATTGCTCTCGACAGCTGCGACCCCACAAAGTCAACCGAGGACGGAATGAGCGCAGAAAAGCTTGAATGGGTTCATGAGCAGGCTGTTAAGGCAAAAGAGGACGGCAAATACCCCATTCTCATGATGCATCACAATCTGCTTGACCATCTTCCCTTGCAGAGAATTCTCAGCCGTAACTTCATAGTAAGATTCCATTACACAACTGCAACTCTTTTTGCAGATTGGGGCATCAAGCTTGTTTTCACCGGTCATGAGCATTGCAGCGATGCCGCAACCTACACAAGCACCTCAGGCAATGTTATCTATGATTTCGCAACAACCTCGCTCACAATGTATCCCTTACAGTACAGATATTTCACCGTTACCGATGAAGAAATCAAGTATGAGGCAAGAACGGTTGATTCAATCGATACAGATGCTCTCACCGCAACAACAGCGGGCTTCTCACAGGAGCAGATTGACCTCATGAACGCAGGTCTTAATGACTACGCAAAGGGATTCCTTAAAGAGGGCGTCGAATACCGCCTCGGCAAAGGCTTCAAGATGGAAGAAATGGGCATCGCTGAAGATGCGTTCTATTATGACCTTGTTGCAACCGCAGTCGGCGGCCTTGTAAAAATCCTTGAAGAGCCTCTTTACGGAGAGGGAGGCATTCAGGAGCTTGCGGCGGAATATAACCTCGATATTCCCGACAGCGAGTTTGAAAACGGTTGGGACATTGTAACAGAGCTTGTTGCATGGCATTATGCGGGCAGTGAGCCTTATAATATCGAAAGCCGAGATATTACAATCTTCCTTCGCCTTGTTGCGCTGCTTCTCAAGGATGACCTTGCAACTGTCAGTGACGAAGTATTCTTTAAAGCTGCAAATAAGCTCTTCTCAATTTTCGGCACGGATTCGATAGTAAGAGATATAACAAAGCTCGGCACTCAGATTTTCGGCGGCGTTACTTCTGCTGAATATTTCCTGCTTGCTCTTGTTTCACCCCTCATCTGTGCATTCATTGCAGACGATGACGGCGTTGATGATAACAACGGCACAATCCCCGGCTACGGCACAGTTAACGCACAAACAAGAACAGAGAATGTTTTCAACAATCTTATTGATACCATCAAATCCGTTCTTGAAAGCGCAATGACTATAGTGAAAATCCTCGCAAAGATTTTTGCAATATAATGAACAAACCCCGTTGCATTTAAGCAACGGGGTAATTTTATGCCATATCAAATTTTATTCCCGAAATATCACGGATTTCTTTCATAACCCTGCTTACCTGCAAGGCTCTTTCCTGCGTTACGGCGTAATACGGGTCTGCGGGGTTTGAAATAAATTTTTCAAAAGCAACCGCTTCGTAGCCCATAAGCTTTTCTTTAGGCACATCACCGATAATTTCAGTAACATTGCCGCTGTTATCAATAAGCTTTATATTGATAAGCTTTGAGATTGACTCTATTGTAATTGTGCCCTCATCGCCGAAAATCTGCGAGCCGAGCCTGTCCTGACCGAGCTTGGAATATGTGAAATTGACAAGCTTATCGGAATAAAGCAAGCCTGCGTTTCCGCTGCCGTCTGCACCGCTTTCCATAAAGTGGGCGCAGGCGGTTATTTTTTCGGGCAGACCGAAAAGGTCAAGGGCAGGGTATACGCAGTAAATACCTAAATCCATTAAGCAGCCCGTAGCGAGGGCAGGGTTGAAAATATTGGGCAGCTTGCCTTCAAGATATGCGGGGTATTTTGATGAGAGCTGTGAAAAATCGAAGTGAACGCTCGTTATTCTGCCGATTTTTCGAATCGCCTCTTTGAGCAAATCTCTTGCAGGATTGAACATATACATTATAGCTTCAATGTATATAACACTCTTTTCTTTTGCAAGAGCCTGCAATTCCTCAAGCTCCTCAGGCTCAACGGTAATCGGCTTTTCGCAGATGACGTGTTTGCCGTTTTGAAGCATGAGCTTTGATTGTTCAAAGTGCAGGCGGTTGGGGCTTGCAATATAAACCGCTTCAAAATCTCCGCTTGCGAATTCTTCAAAGTTTGTGTAAACCTTGGGAATATTATTTTCTGCAGCAAACTTGTTGCCGCTTTCTTCTGTTCTGGAATAAACAGCCGTGAATTCGGCGCTGCTGAGCATTCTTGCGCCGTCGATAAATGATTTGGCTATCCAGCCTGTGCCGATAACTCCGTAGCGCATATCAAAGCTCCTTTGCCATAACAGTGCCGCTTTTTGCGGTAAGAAGGGTTCTGAAACCGTTTTTCTTATAGAAATTGATACCCCTTTTGTTGCTTGTGCCGACGATAAGCATAATACTTTTGGCTCCCTTTGCTTTCATATGCTCGGTGAGAGTTGAAATCATGCGTGAGCCGTTTCCGTTACCTCTGAAGGGTGCGTTGATATCAATGTGAAGATGCGAGGTGTATTTAAAAGAGAAAATGCCGTGTGATGCAATTTCAACAAGAGCGTCGCGGTAGTTTTTCTTGCCTGTTTCACGCACCTTTTTGAGATAAGGTCTTATCTTTTTGAGATATTTCCAAAAATTCATTGCGCCGAAAACATAGCCCTGAGCAATGTCATTTTCATCAACAAGAACAAAAACGTTCTCAGGCTCCTGCTCCATATAGTAGTTGCAGAAGGTGTAAAGGATAAAATCACGGGTGTTGGGGTCTGTAAGTGCATCTTCGGGACCTGTGTTAAGGCATACCTGCTGAACATCCTTGTAGTATTTGGGTTCATAGCTTTTGATGGTAACCATATTAAACCTCCACTGTAAATTCTCTTTCGCCGCTGAACTGAATTTTTTCTCCGTTATATTCGAATACTGAATTGATTTTCGGGTCGGCATAAATTTTAACGGTTGCCGTTTTGCCCGTTTTCACATATTCAACGCTGATTTTGCCGCTTTCGGTGGTTATATGTCCCTTTGCTCTGTTCAAGCCGTCAACAAATCGGGGATTAATGATAACATTTTCATATGCCGCACTGTTTTCAGGCTGACGGATGCCGAGAAGATACATAAAGAGATATTTTGTAACTGCGCCGAACATGGGATGATTGCGTGAATCTCTTCCGCTCCAATTTTCCCAGATTGTTGTTGCGCCGTTTTTCTTCATAAATGCAAACGAAGCATCTTTTTCGTTTGAAAGCAAGTCAAACGCAAGTTGATTTTCATTGATTTCAAACAGATAGCCGATAAGAGCTTCGGTTGCGATTATGCCCGTGTCAAACATGCCGAGCTCTTTATATTTGCGCACCATGTTTTTCTTGCCTGTTTCGTTGCCCATACCTGTTCTGAATGCAAGGCAGGATGCACCGTTAACATCGCCGCAGTAGCTGTGGCTCCAGGGGCTGAAATATGCAATATCAACCGCATGCTTTATTCTTGACTCACGCTCGTGGAGGTGAGCGGCTTCGCTCTGCCTGCCGAGAATATCGGCAACTTCAATAACCTGCTGAATGAATCTTATATAAAGAACGGTGTTGACATATGATTCCGGGATAACGATAGGATCGGGGGTACACCAGTCGCCGAGGCACCAGCCGTCTTTTTCTTCACGCCAGACAATTCCGTTTTCGCTTCGGCTTTCAAGGTAATCAAGGAAGTGCAGCATTTTCGGGAAAAATTCATCAAGCAAATCTTTGTCGCCGTACATTTTATAGAATTTATAAGGCACTTCAACAATTGCGCCGCCCCAGCCTGAGGGGCCGCCACCGCCGCCCATGAGGGGAGCGGTGTGCTGAATGTGGCCCGATTTTTTACACTGGCAGTCTGCAATATCATAGAGCCATTTGCGATAAAATTCACGGCTGTCAAGCAGCATCATTGCAGTTTCGCCACAAAGCTGACCGTCACCCGTGTAGCCCAATCTTTCTCTGTGAGGGCAGTCAGAGGGTACGCCGCAGTGCATATTGCCAAGCTGAGTTCTGATATATGCATCATAAAGCCAGTTGAGAATTTCGTTATCGCATTCAAAAGCCGATGTAACGGGGCAGTCGGAGTGAACAACGTCAACTCTCAAAGGCTCAATATCTGCGTTGACTCTGAAATAACGGAAGCCGTGCCAGGTGAAATGAGGTATGTATTCTCTGTCTGTGCCGTCGGTTATAAACTGCTCTTCCTGATAACCTTCAGCGAATTTCATACCGTAATAATCTCTTTCATCATAGATTTCTTCGGCATAGTTTACTGTTATTTTTTTGCCTTTTTCAGCACATTTAAACACCGCATAGCCAACAGTGTTTTCGCCGATATCGTATAATTTGGTTTCGCCCTCATCTTTAAGAAGAACAGGCTTTATTGTTCGGATAACCTTATCTGCAGGTGAAAACTGAATGTAAAATTCACTTTCGGGGGCGGGAATAACCGCGCTTTTCTCAAAGCCGCTGCCGCTGTAACCGTTTAAATCATATCCCTGAGGATAAAGAGTATAATCATGCTTTTCGCCGTTATAAAGGTTGTTATAGGTGATAAATCCGCGGTGTGAAAGCGTTGTTTCATCGCTGATAACGTTGCCGCTTGCTTTTTCAATAAGGTAGCAAAGCTTGGGTGTGCCGAAAGTAACAACACCCTCTGCATGGCGGCTTACCTGATTATAATAACCGTTGCCTATCATGACGGCAATGGTGTTTTCGCCTTCTGCGAGGTAATCGGAAATATCATATTTCATGCAGTAGGTTCTGTATGAAAGCTCGTCGTCAAGGGGAAACTGTAATTTCTTCAAATCACGCTCGTTATAGCATGTGGCATTTGGCACAAGCAAATCGTTGCTGACCTTTCTGCCGTTTATAAAAAGCTTAAAAAAGCCAAGTCCGCATATTGTGATTTCAGCCTTTTCGCCTTTGACAGCGCTGAAGCTTTTTCTGAAAAGTGGAGCGTCGCTGCCTGTGCATTCAATCCATTTTGCATTTTTGAAAATCTGTTCGCTTGTCATATTTCCATCTCCGTAAGTTCTGTTAATCTTGAATTCATCTGTTCCCATTCGTCCATAACGGTAAGCTGGGTGTCGGTAAGCTCTTCAAGCTGATTTGTGAGCTTTATAACTCTTTCGTAATCTGCGGAAATTTCGGGGTCAGAAAGCATTCCGTTAATCTCTGAAATTTCGCTGTCAAGGCGATCAATCTCTTCTTCACTGCGCTTGATTTTGCCCTTAAGACGGTTCATTTCGCCGTCTCTTTCCTTGCGCAGTTTATACAGATTTACCTTTTGTTCGGATTTTTTAGGCTTCTCCTTTGCCTGAGCAAGAGCAAAGCCTGCGTAGGTGTCATAATCGCCGTCAAACTTCTCAAAGCCGTTTTCGCTCATTCGGTAAATCTTTGTTGAAAGCTTGTTGATAAAATATCTGTCATGTGAAACAGCAATAATCGTGCCGTCAAAATCGCTGAGTGCCGCTTCAAGCACCTCTCTTGACGGAATGTCAAGGTGATTGGTCGGCTCGTCAAGCAGCAAAACGTTTGCGCCCGAAAGCATGAGCTTTAAAAGGCAGAGCTTTGCTTTTTCACCGCCGCTGAGGGTATCGACGTTCTTGAAAACATCATCGCCTCTGAAAAGAAATAAAGCAAGGTAGCTTCTGACAGTTTTTTCAGTAAACAGGCGGTGTTCATCCCATATTTCATCAATAACGGTTTTGCCGCCCCTCAGGCTTTCAAGGCTCTGGTCAAAATAGCCGATTTTAACATTTGCGCCGAAATTGAAGCTGCCGTCATCTGCCGATTGCTGGCGTGTCAGTATTCTTAAAAGCGTTGTTTTTCCGCAGCCGTTTGTGCCGAGAACAAAAACACGGTCATTTTTGTAAACTTCCATATCGGCGTTTTGGAAAAGCCGCTTTGAGCCGAATGCTTTTGAAAGACCGCTTACGTTAAGCACATCGTTGCCCGTTTCGCAGGCAGGAGTGAATTTCATACGCATTGAAGCTAAAGGAGGGTCGGGAACAATAAGCTCTGCCTTTTTCTTTTCGAGCATCTTACGCTTGCTTTCGGCGGTTATAAAATTGCGTTCTCTTGCGAATGAACGCTGCTGCTCAATAATGCCCTCAATTCGCTTTATCTCGGCAATCTGGTTTTCATATTGCCTTCTTTCGCTTTCAAGGCGTTCTTCTTTCAGTTTAAGATAAGTTGAATAGTTTCCTTTTGAGCAGTGGCTCTTGCCGTGAGAAATTTCAACTGTTTTATTGGTTACACGGTCAAGGAAATAACGGTCATGGGAGATAACGATTATTGTTCCTTTGAAGGTTGAAAGATAATTTTCAAGCCATTCCGTGCCTGCAATGTCAAGGTGGTTGGTCGGCTCGTCAAGCAGCAGCAAATCTGAGCCGCTCAAAAGGAGCTTGCACATGCTCAGCTTTGAGCGTTGACCGCCGCTGAGCTTGTCACAGGTTAAATGAAAATCATCCTCCGAAAAGCCGAGACCAATGAGTGCGGAGCGAGTCCGGCTTTTATATGTTAAGCCATCCTGCTCCTGAAACTGCTCGTTAAGGCGGTTTTGCATTTCAATGAGTTTATCTCTGCCGCCCTCGTCTGCATCAATTGCGGCGGCGATATCCTCAAGTTCACGTTCCATATTCATGAGATGTTCAAAAACGCTGAGCGCTTCGTCATAAACCGTTCTTACCGAGCCGTGGCAGGCATGCTGTTCAAGATAGCCGACCTTAACATTTCTGCCGACGAATGCACCGCCCTCTGTCGGCTCAATTTCGCCTGTTATGACCTTGAAAAGCGTAGTCTTACCAGTTCCGTTTGCGCCGATGAGACCAACAAATTCACCGGGGTTGACGTCAAACGAAACATTTTCAAACAGCACCTTGCCGCCGAAATCAACTTTTAAATTCTGTACGTTAACTACTGCCATTTTAAACCCTTAAATTCTTGTTTCGATAATTTCAAGCGCGCCCGTGAGCTTATATTCGCCTGCGTTTGCAGGGATAAAAATGCTGTCGCCCTTTTTAAGAGCAAGTTTTTCGCCGCAGCATTCAAGTGCACCTTCGCCTGCCATTATGAGCAGGGAAACAAAGGAGCTTTCATCTGCACTTTCGCAAAATTCGCATTTTGTGTCAAGCTTCCAAACCTTGAAGAGCGGGCAGTCTGCAAGAAGTCTGCGCTCGTCGGTGTCAAGAGCGGGGGTTGAGAAATCGGGCTGAGAATATTTTTCAAGCTTTGTTACTGCCGCGCCGTCCTCAACGTGAAGCTCTCTGGGCTTGCCGTCTGCGCCGACACGGTTATAGTCATAAATTCTGTAGGTTGTGTTTGAGCTTTCCTGAACCTCGGCGAGCAAAATGCCTTTACAGATAGCGTGGAGTGTACCCGAGTCGATAAAGAAGAAATCGCCCTTCTTCACTTTGACGTTTTCAACATAATCTGTGAGGGTGTTGTTTGCGATAGCTGCCTTGAATTCCTCGGGTGTGATTTTATCCTTGAAGCCGAGAATGAGGCTTGCGTCCTCTTCACAGTCGATGATATACCAGCATTCGGTTTTGCTCTGACCCTTGCCCGTGAGAGCGCAGTATTCCTTTGTGGGGTGCACCTGAACGGAAAGGTTATCCATAGCATCAATGAATTTTATTAGAATGGGGAAATCGTCAAATTTTTCTGCGTTTTTTCCGCAAAGCTCGGGATTGTTTTTAACAACATCCGCAAGAGAAGCGCCTGCAAATGCGCCGTTTTCAACGCTGCTTGCGCCTGCTTCGTGGCAGGAAAGCATCCAGCCCTCAGCGGCATTATTTTTTTCGGTTTTTACGCCGTATTCTTCAATCAGTTTTTTGCCACCCCAGATGGTTTCGGAAACATAGGGGAGCAGCTTCATGGGATATAATTTCATAATTTATTCCTCCAAGAATAATTCTGTGTTTAATTCTATCATATTTGTCCAACAATTTCTATAGAATATTTACGGGAGGACAGAAAATATGGAAAAATATTTGAATTCAGCCAAGATTTTTTATTATGAAAAGATAAGAAAACCCGTTTTGCCCCGTCAGGACAGCATTTTGCTTCAGATAAGAGACACTTCGCAGAGGCTTCAGAGCGCCTACAGCCGATTTGAAAACGAGTGTAATGAAGATTTGCTTGATTCGATTATTTATGAAATACAGTCGCTCAAGGCGCTTTACCGTTATCTTATCAAGCTTGCAAAGGAAAAGGGCATTGAATGCGCAGAAATATCGGTTTTTAATCAGGAGGTAATCTGATGAACGGATTTTTCATTGCGGCGGCCGTCATCAGCGCAGTTTGTGTTCTGTGGTGGATGATAAAGAGCGAAAAAGGCGCTTCAAGCTTTGCTCTGTCTGCCTTGCAGGGCATTGCAGCGATGTTTGCCGTTAATCTTGCAGGGCTTGTGACGGGCGTTACGCTTGCCGTCAATTGGTATACGATAGTGTCTTTTATTTTGCTCGGCATGCCCGGAGTAATCGGTGCGCTTGTACTTAACTTAATAACGGCAATGTAAACATAATAAGGAGTGCTGCAAAAGCACTCCTTAATTTTATATGTTATATAACTTCGTTCCGCCCGATTGAACAGTGTCAATTTTATCGCCGAGGCGGATTTTTGCTTCTGCACCCTCGGGAATTTCAACTTCAACCGTATATCCGTTTTCGCCTTTTTGCCATTCGCAGCGGATTAAGCCTGCGGGGGATTTTATTGATGCCTTTGCAAATTCAAGGCCGCAGTCAAGAGCAGGAGCGACGGTGAAATTGCGGTAAGCGTTGCGCACATCACGGATTCCCGCAATGTGAGTGTAAAGGTATTCGTCATAGGTGGCGAGGAAATAATGGTTTTTTGAGCGTGTGGTTAATTCCCAGCTTTCCCATGCGGAATCTGTGCCGTTCTCAAGCCAGAAGCCCCAGCTCGGATATGTCGTCTGTGTGAGGACCTTGAACGCAATATCAGAATATCCGTTATTGCTCAGAACGGGGAGAACAAATTTTGTGCCCGTGCAGCCCGTATCAAGGTGATAATCGCGACTTATGAAATCATTTGCGAGATTTTCCGTAACAGCTTTTTTGTGCTCTTCGGGCACAAGTCCAAATGCGAGGGGCAGAAGGTTTGAAGTCTGCCTGTATTTTGTGCGATTGCCTTTCTGATTCCATACGGTTGTTTCGTATATCCTCAAATCGGGGTTATAGAACTTATCGTTGAAAGCCTTGTAAATTTGCTCCATAGCGGCTTTGTATTCAGGAATATCTTCGCTTTTACCGAGAATTTCCGCAATGTAAACCATAGATTCAAGCATGGCATAGATGAATGCCGTGCAGCAGATTTCAGCACCCTCAGACGGGTCAGGGTCAACCATAAGGTTTTTATCGCCCATGGGCGGAACCCAATCCGACAGACCTCTTGTGCCCCATGTCCAACCAAGTTCTTTCAGCTCATCGATATTTTTATGAGCATATATTTTCAAATCGGGATAAAGCTTTTCTGCATAGTCCGTCATGCCGCAGTAATCAATGAGCGCCTGAGTGCCGAAAACAAAAATTGAATTCCAGACGGGTGAATTTTTTATGCTCCAATTTGCTGACGGAACAATAACGGGCACGCTGCCGAATTCATGCAGGCAATCCGCCATGATATCAATAAAGCTTGCCATGTATTTACTCATGTCAAAGTTATACATCATTGTTGCGAGAGCGCAGTTTGCATCGCCGAGCCAGCCGTTTTTCTCCCAGACGGGAGTGTCCGTGGGCTTGCCTTGAAAATTATTGAGCAGGGTGTTGCGCATAATGCGGTGCATTTTGTTTATCATTTCATCGGAGCAGGTGAAATCCGATATGATTTCAACATCGTTGGCAACACGGTATATGGTTATATCGCTTTCATTGAGTTTTTCAACATTGTCAATCTGAATATATCTGAAGCCTTTGTAGCTGAACTTCGGTTCATAATCAAAAGGCTCACCGTTGCTGATAAAGCAATCCTGCTGAATATATCCCTGAGGCCACCATTTACCGTCGTGGCCCTCGCCTTTGCCGATTCTCTGAACCGTGCCGTCATCCTTCAGGTTCTCATTATAGGTTATGTAAACTTCAGTGTTCTTCGGCGCATCAATTCTGATTTTTGCCCAACCTGTCACCATTTCGGGTGATGTTATAACATAGCTTCCGTTTTCAAGGCGGTTGACGTTCTGCGGCTTGAATTCGTTAATTCGCCTTATGGGCGGCATACACTGCTCTTTGAGTTTACCCTGCGGGGCATCGGTAAGCTTTGCATTATGCCAATTGAATTCGGTGCGTCTTGCATCGTAGGTTTCGCCAAGATAAATGCTGTTTGCGGTTATCGGGCCGTCAAAGGTAACAAGCCATGTGTCATCGGTTGCAATAATTTCGCTCGTGCCGTCGGAATAATCTATAACAATATCTGCAATGAGCTTAGGTGCTGAACGCCACGATGCCTTGTGCCAATCCCAGACGTCGGTCGGTTCATTAAAAAAGCTGTTGCCAAGCTCAACGGTAAGAATGTTTTCGCCTGTTTTAAGAAAATCCGCAATGTCAAACACACGGTAAAGCACAGTTTGGCTGTATTGCGAATGAGCAGGGTTTAAAAGAGTGTCATCGGGAAGAATGCCGTTGATTTTTATTTCAAAAAGACCTAATCCGCATATATATGCTTTTGCGGAAACGATGCTTTTTGTAATATCAAATTCCTTTTTGAAAATCGGCGCAAAACGGTCTTCAACCGTCATTTCTGCGCTTATCCATTTGCCAAGCCAATTATAATTCATACAGACACCCCTTTGCGTGTTATAAACTCATTATAACACATCAGCATATTTTGGCAAGAAAAAGAAAAAACCGCTTCTTTTGAAGCGGTTTTTATTGGCTGGGGAATAGGGATTCGAACCCCAACAAACAGAGTCAGAGTCTGTCGTGCTACCGTTACACTATTCCCCAATGTAACTCGCAACTGGGCTACGGGTATATATTATACACGGTTTAAAGAAAAAGTCAACACCTTTTTTGAGAAAATTTTGATTTTTTTCATGAATTTTCAAGTCGCTTTTATTTCGTGTTTTTGCTATTGTAAATCTTCTGTTTTTATATTAAAATACATTATATAATATGATGCGGAGGATTTTAATGAAAAATCTGCTGAAGAAAATAATAAGCACAAAAAACAGGCGGAGAGTGCTTGCCTTTTTTAACAGGCTGTGGTGCTTTATATGCAGGCATCTGCCGCTGCGCAATGTTGTTCTGTTTTACACAATCCGTGCAAATGACGGCTTGCTTGATAATGCCAAAGCGGTTTATGATGCCTATGACGGCAAAAAAATCATCTTTGCCCACAAGCTGCCGCACTCCAATAAAATAAAGCCTCTTGCTTATTATTATCTGCTTACTAGCAAGGTTATTGTGACGGATGACTATGTGCGTTACATGAGAGCAATCAGGCTGCGTGACGGGCAGAAGCTTTTTCAGATATGGCACGCCTGCGGTGCATTCAAAAAGTTCGGGCTTGATGCACCGTCAAAGCTTTCTGCGGCTGAAGAAAAGGCTACTCACTCGCAATACAGTGCGGTGGCCGTAACATCGGAGAAGTGCCGAAAATTCTATGCAGGTGCTTTCGGCGTAAGCGAAGATATCTGCCTGCCTATCGGGCTGCCGAGAACGGACAAGCTGTTTTCGGAAGCGTCAAAAATGCGGGAAGGTATTTTTGAAAAACATCCTGAGCTTAAGAATAAGCGCATATATCTTTATTGCCCGACTTTCAGAGAAAAAGACGGTGTGAAGTCGGTATATAACCCTGCAATTGAATGGGCAGCTTTCAGCGATGCCATGGCAGAGGATGAAGTGCTTATTATCAGACGCCATCCCATAATGGATTATAAGCTTACCGACGGCGAATATCCCAACATAATTGACCTTTCGGATGAGTCGACCCTTGCGCTGACTGCGGCGTGTGATGTTATTATAACCGATTATTCCTCGGTTATTTATGATGCTTGTATTCTTAATGTGCCGACGGTGTTTTATTGCCCCGATTACAAGGAATATGAGAGAGGATTTTATCTTGAGTTTCCCGACGGCTTGCCGGGTGAGCTTGTGACAAGCAGCGAAAACTTGCTTGAAGAAATAAGGAAAACAAAAGAAAATCCGCCCGCTGAGCGAATTCAAAAATTCATCAGCGAGCAGATGGAAGCCTGCGACGGTCATTCAACCGAAAGAGCGGTTGAAATTATCAGGAGTTGGATAAAATAGTTTCTGCAACTCTTTTGGTGTTTTCACAGTCAATATAATCAAAATTGAAATCTCTGAAACGGCGAAGATTTTCCTCGTCGTTTCGGGGATTTTTTATTGCCTCAATAACAGCATTGAAGTTTTTGGCAACCGTGCCGGGAACATAGTTTTCATAGTCGAAATAGAATGAGCGTTCTTTTTCATATTCCTCAAGGTCAAATGCAAAGAAAATGCAGGGCTTTGAAAGCAGGGCAAAATCCATGCACACCGAGGAATAATCTGTTATGAGCAGGTCGCTGATAAGGGTCAGTTCATTGATATCGCCCGCCGTAACGTCAATCGTGCCCTTAACAGGCTCGCCCGAATGTATCTGCGGGTGAAGCTTTATGAGCAGGCAGTATTCTCCGCCAAGCTCACGGTTGAATGCTTCCATGTCAATGTTTTTGACGATGTTTTTATCCGTTTCGGGGTCATCGCGGAAGGTGGGGGCATAGAGAATAAGTTTTTTACCCCTGCATTCGGGGTGCTTTTTATCAAATTCGGCACGCAGTTTCCCGGTATCTTTTTTTTCGAGCAGAGAATCAATTCTCGGAGTGCCGAGAGGAAGAATCTTGCTTTCATCAACACCGAATGCCTCTGCGTAAATCGGAACTACATTTTTGGAAGAGCAGATAACATATGTAAGTTTTTCCGAGCATTTCTTCTCGCGCTCACGCACCTCATCGGTCAGAGGAGCGGAAAGACCGAATTTTTTGAATGCGCCTTCGGCGTGCCAAAGCTGTGTGATAACGGTTTCTTTGCTGAATTTCAGCGAAGCCATGGGCATGAAATTATCGTTCAGAAAAACATATTTTGAAGTTGCCAGTGCTTTTGCTTTTAAAGTAAAAAATCCCGCCGCTTTCAGGCAGGATTTTATTAAAGCCGAAATGCCTGAAAAATCAAGTTTTAAATCACGGGTGGTAATGAAAACAGTTTCATAGCTGCCTTTTTTTTCGACATATGAGCGCAGAATGCCAAGCGAATCCTTTTCACCGCCGTTATGTGGGGCAACAAAAGCAATTCTGTTTTTCTTAACGGGCAGGATGCGGCTCATATTAAAAAACAGGGCATAAAGTGAATAAAACAGATTTTTCAATTTGATTCCTCGTTATTTTTTTAATTTTAAAAGTATTTTTGCGCCGAATATTATCATAAAATCGGGGAAAATACGGAATTTACGGGATTTTCGAAGCAGAGATATATATTTAAACATTCTGCTGTCAATTTTTTCGTTTCCGTTGAATTTAGCGGTGATTTTACCCTTTGCCGCTTTTTTTGCTGCTCTTTTAAAGCTTTTTGGGGATAGAATAACAACATTTTCTTTATCGGGCAGGTTCCCGTTTTCGGTTGTTATAAGCTCAAAAGACGGCATTATCTGCGAATAAAGCGATGATATGAAATCATCAGTGGTGTTTTTTGCGATAACGCTGATAAAAGGTTTTTCGCAAATTTCCGACTTTTTGCAAACAAGCGGGCTTATATCTTTGGTTACGATATGGCACTTGCGTTTTGTTTCATCATTCATTTTCGCAGTTAGATAATCGCATCTTTCGCCGATATAAGCAAGCGCTTCATCATCTTCCGCAACCCAAAGCAGGCGGTAAAATTCATTTATAAGTGCAAAGTAGGTTTTGCAGATTGTTTCTTGCAGGTAATCATCTTTCTTTTCGGGAAAGTCCTCAAACGAATTTTCAGCGCAGCGATAAACATAATCCATTGATTTTGAAAAATCGGTCAGAAGTCCGATGTTGACTTTCTGTGTAACGGAAAGAGGATGTCTGCGGTATCTGAATACGGCATCA
>JBGVNA010000170.1:0-8657 GCA_045125175.1 Acutalibacteraceae bacterium | reverse complement strand
ACAACTATATTTGTTTGTGCTACAATGATTACACAATATAATATGGGAGGTGAAACGATGGAAATCATCAGCAAAAGGCTGAAATCGCTCCGTGAAAGTGTGGGTCTTTCCCAAAACAAACTTGCTCAGATTTCGGGAATGAAGCAGTCGAGCATCAACCGATATGAAAACGGTTCGGCAACACCTTCGCCTGAAAATATGGTTAAGCTTGCAGATTACTATGATGTGTCGCTTGATTATATCTACGGCAGAACGGATAATCCGCAAGGCAGACTGTATGAACACAAAACAAAGTACAGCCCCGAAATGGAAAAGTTTGTTGAAATGTGCTTTGACCCCAATTCAAGAGCAAACCATCAACTCAAAGCAACTCTTTTGAAACTTCTGAGTTCTGAGGGGGTGACAGATGATTGAAAGCAGTTATCTACGCACGATACTCCACAGAAGGTCAGAGAGAAGAATCCATTGAAGGTCAGTTGAGAGAATGCACTCAATATTGTGACAAAAACGGCATCACGATTGTCCGACATTACATTGACCGTGCTTTTTCCGCAAAGACAGATAACCGACCCGAGTTTTTGCAGATGATTAAAGACAGTGCAAAAGGCTTGTTCGATATGGTTATCGTCTGGAAACTCGACAGATTTTCCCGTAACAGATACGACAGTGCTCACTACAAAGCTCTTTTGAGAAAGAACGGAGTTAAGGTTGTGTCTGCAACAGAAAACATAGCAGACGGCCCCGAAGGAATTATTCTCGAATCGTTGCTTGAAGGTATGGCGGAATATTACTCTGCCGAACTTGCAGTTAAGGTAATCCGAGGTCATACGGAGAATGCGTTGAAATGCAAATATAACGGCGGCACACCGACTTACGGTTACACGATTGACGAAGAAAAACATTATCAGATTAATCCGTTGACCGCACCTGTTGTTCTCGATATTTTTAAGATGTACGATGACGGAATGATAATGAAAGAAATCCGTGACCGACTCAACGAACTTGGTGCAAAGACAAACAAAGGCGGCGACATTGACCTTAACTTTGTTTCGGGTATTCTTCACAATCGAAGATATATTGGCGAATACAAGTATCGTGACATTGTGATTCCCGACGGAATCCCCGCCATCGTTCCGAAAGACTTGTTTAACAGAGTTCAGGAACGGATGGAAAAAAACAAAAAAGCTCCGGCTCAACGTAAAGCCGAAGATAATTATCTGCTGACAACAAAATTATTCTGCGGAACCTGCGGTGCATTTATGGTTGGCGAAATAGGAACAAGTAAATACAAGAGCAGAAAATACAGATACTACCGATGTGCCAACACAAAAAGAAAAAAGACATGCAACGCAAAACACAAATCAATCCGCAAGGACAAGATTGAATATGTTGTTATCAAGTATGTCAAAGAAATGATTTCAGATGACGATTTTGTAAAATACTTTACAGAAATGGCGTATGAAGCACAGGGACAAGAATGCGGTGAGTTGCCGATGATGAGGAAACAACTTGCCGACACCGAAAAGGGCATAGAAAATATGCTGAATGCCATTCAGTCAGGCATTGTAAATGACTCTACAAAGCGAAGACTTGATGAGCTTGAAGAAACGAAAAGAAAACTTGAATTGAGCATAATTCAGGAAGAAATCAAAAAGCCGACCTTCTCTTATGAACAGATAATGTTCTACATAATGAGTTTCAGAAATATCGACACAAATACTCTTGAAGGTCGCAGAGCATTAATCGACAGATTTGTAAACAGTGTAGTCGTTTATGACGACGAAATTCTCATAAATCTTAATTACCGAAAAGGCGCAAAGCGTGTTTCTTTCAAAGAGATTGAAACCGCTTGCGCGGGTTTGGATATATCATCTTTACTCCGACCAAAATAAAAAACCGAACTTCAGTTTTAAAACTGGGGTTCGGTTTTTTGTTTGATGATTTATTTCGATATATTACCCAAGGCTTTTTATGAAACAGCTGTTGTTTCTGTGTAGTCATAATAAATGATTGAATAATCGTGATCATAGATATTATTAACCTTGATTTTCAATCGAATCAAGCTGCCTGTCAATATTCTGATCCTTGCTCGATACTCTTACATAGCCGAATTCCATAGCAAAACCTCCGTAATGTTTTATTTTTATAATAACATCACGGAGGTTGAATTGTTTTGTGTTCAAAAATGATTTATCTTTGATTAATCTGTCGGCAAAGTTGTTGAAACATTATGATGCGGCGTCCCCGACGACTTGTGAAAATATATTTTTTTGTCGTTTTTTCTCCGATTGACTGATTGAGAATAATCTGTTATTATTCAGATATCGCTGAAAACGGAAGGTGAAGACATGGAAAACCGAGATTCTCTGGAAATTATTTTTATCCGTCATGCCGAAACGCAGTATGATAATATCGGCGACCGTGACCCGAGTGACGGTGAGCTTACCGCAAAGGGTGAGCGGCAATGCACGGAATTGGGCGAAAAGCTTAAGGATTTGCAGATAGATGCGTATATCACGAGCTCCCTTTTGCGCAGCTTCAAAACCGCAACGGGTGTTTGCAAAGCGAAGAGCGATGAGCCCTTGCTTGAAATTTGTCCCGAGCTTGTTGAGTGCGGATGCACGCCCGGTTATTACGGCTGCAGCGAGGAATATCTTCAGCGGTATTATAAAAACACAAAAATGTGTGAAAAGCTTTTCGGCACTCAGAATTATGAATTCGGCTGCGAGGCATTTGAGGATAATGTTATCCGTGCCGAAAAAGTGATTTCCTACATCAAAAACAGATTTTCATTCGGCGAAAGGGTTGCGGTTTTCAGCCACCACGGATTTCTTGAGTATCTGATTCCCACGGCATTGGGGGTCAAACCGCATGTGTTCAGATTTTCTCTTGATAATATTTCGATGACGGCTGTTGATTTTTGCCGTGACGGCAATGCGGTGCTTCGTTGTGTAAACAAATAAAAACAGGTGCGACGGAATTTGGTTTCCGCTGCACCTGCTTTTCTTTTTAATTTAATTATGCTACAAGGAATTTATATTTTGCAACGCTGTAAAGGGGAATGAACGGCACCATAATGGGAACCTTTTTGACATATGCCTGGTATTCGGGGTCGTTGCCGTAGTTCTTATTTTGTCTGAGCTCAAGGCGGCGAGCACCGCTGAACATAACAAAAATGATGCCTATGTAGCCGATAAGAGCGAGAATCCACTGACCTGCGCCCTCAAGCACATTTGCGCCTGAAATAAGAACACCCGTCCAGAAAATCATTTCGCCGAGATAGTTGGGGCAGCGTACAAGCTTATAAAGACCCGTGTCGCAGAAGCGGTTGGGATTCTTTTTCTTCGATGCATTTTTCTGCATATCGGCAACGGATTCAAAAATGATGCCGAATGCCATGATAACTGCGCCTGCAATGCACCAGCCGTCGGTTTTCTTTTCGTTAAGCAAGCGATAGAATACGGGAAGCACCTGAGTAACATAGAGAGCGGCGCAGGTGACCCAGATAGCGCATTTAACGCCGAATTTCATTGTTGAGCCGTCTTTGATTTCTTTTTTCATTGCGCCTCTGTAGGCTGCGCTTTTAAGCTCACGGATAAGCAGATATCCGCCGAGTCGTATGCCGTAAATAATGAACAGCACGCAGGCAATAACCGTGCCTGTGCTGAGAGTGTCACGGAACAAAATCATCATCAGCACGCCGAGGCCTGCGATTGAAAAGCCGTAGCCGAGAGAGATGAAATAAACATACTTGTAAAATCCGATTGCGCTTATGAGCATTGCGGCGGCAAAAAGCAGCCAGAATGAAAGGGGAATAACTGCAGACATAAAAGTCCTCCTTTGAATAAATTTACACAATAATTATACACTTTGCTTTATTGATATGCAAGATGTCAAACGGCATTTCCTGCAGAAAATTGTCGGTTTTCCGAAAGAGCCGCTCATAAAGACCTCAAGGGATCAATATCTATAGACAAAGCAGGTTTTTTATGTTATATTAATAGTGTGTAACTATGCCTTTTATGAAAGGAAGATGAAAATGACAGAACTGAAATATTGGGAAAATCCTTATATTATCAAGGAAAACAAAGAGGACGGCCACAACACAGCCATGCCATATGCGAGCGTCAAGGATGCCCTTGACGGAGCAGCAGCTCCCCTTAAATTCTCCCTTGCAGGCACATGGAAATTCTATTGGCAGCAGGGCGTTGACGATTTGAGAACGGATTATTATGCCGATAATTATGACGATTCCTCATGGGATGATATCGCCGTTCCCTCGCTGTGGCAGCTCAAGGGCTACGGCAAGCCCATCTATCTTTGCAATTCGCTGCCCTCTGCGCTTTCAACGGTTAAGGGTGAAATTCCCAAAATCAACCATAATCTCAATGAAATCGGTGTTTACCGCCGCACATTCGAAATCCCCGAAAGCTTTGACGGCAAGGAGATTTTTATTCATTTCGGTGCTGTTAAGGCAGGATTTTTCCTCTATATCAACGGCAGACAGATTGGTTATTCCCAGGGCTCAATGACCCCTGCCGAGTTCAGAATTACCGATTATGTTAAAATCGGCGAAAATAAAATCACCGTTGAGGTTTACCGCTACACAGACGGAACATACCTTGAGGATCAGGATATGTGGTTCCTCAGCGGTATTTACAGAGATGTTTATGTTTATGCCGAGGAAAAGCTCTGTATCCGCGATTTCTTCGCAGACACATCCCTTGACGAAAGCTATAAAAACGGCGTTCTCAACCTTGAAGTTACCCTTCAGAACTATGCCGATGCGGCAGAATGCACTCTTGAAGTTGCTCTTGTTGCCGACGGCAAACAGAAAAAGATTGTTTCGGAAAAGGTCAGCGCAAAGAGCGGCAAAACCGTTCTGAACTTCAACCATGTTGAAGAGGATGTCAGGGCGTGGTCGGCTGAAGAGCCCAATCTTTATAAGCTTGTGCTCAGCCTTAAGAGCGGCAGAAAGGTTCTTTCCGCAAAGTGCATCAGAATCGGTTTCCGCAAAACGGAAATCAAGGGCAATGTTCTCTATATGAACGGCAAGCGGGTTATCATCAAGGGCGTTAACCGCCACGATTTTGACCCCGATAACGGCTGGGCAGTTCCCACCGAAAGATATTATCAGGACCTTCATCTCATGAAGCGTGCAAATATAAACGCAATCCGCACAAGCCATTATCCCAACGCAGAGTTTTTCTATGAGATGTGCGACGAGCTCGGCTTCTATGTTATGGACGAAGCAGATGTTGAAAGCCACGGCGTGCGCCGCAAGAACTGCCCCGGCGATAATCTTGAATTCAGAGAAGCTGTTGAGGACAGAGCGGAGAGAATGGTTCTGCGTGACAGAAGCCACGCCTGCGTTTGCTTCTGGTCACTCGGCAACGAAGCGGGCGACGGCGAAAACTTTGTTCACGAAAAGAACGCAATCCTCGCTCTCGATAAATCAAGACCTATCCACTACGAAGGCGATTTTGATTTCAAAAAGAGCGACTTCATCAGCCGCATGTATCCCGTTGAATATGTTGTTGAGGCTATGCGTAATCAGGAAGAGCTGAAAATCAGCCCGTATGAGAATATCGCAAACGCTCTTGCGGCGGATAACAAGCCCATACCCGAAGAGATTTACAAGACTCATCCCGTTATTTACTGTGAATTTGCTCATGCAATGGAAAACAGCCTCGGCAATTTCAAGGAATATGTTGACGATTTTGAGAAATATGAGCATATGTGCGGAGGATTTATCTGGGACTACGTTGACCAGTCCATCCGCAAGGTTGAAAACGGCGTTGAAAAATGGCTCTACGGCGGCGACTTTGACGAGGGCAGAACAAGCTATTATTTCTGCGCAAACGGAATTATAACCGCCGACAGAATGCCTCAGCCCTCATACTATGAGGTTAAAAAGGTTTATTCAAACCTTGAAGCTGTTGACAGCGACTGCAAGAACGGCAAGGTTCTCATTAAGAATAAAAACCTGTTTATCACAACAGAGGATTATAAAATCTGCTGGAGCCTTACCGTTGACGGCAATGAGGTTAAGGGCGGCGAAATAGACGACCTTGTTGTTGCTCCCATGAGCAGCGAGGAAATTCAGCTCCCCGTGAGCCTTTCGGATTATGCCGATGGCGAGGTTATCCTCACCGTTTCATTCATCCTCAAAACTGCAAAGGCATGGGCAGAGGCAGGCTTTGAGCAGAATTTCAGCCAGCTTATTCTGCGTGAGGCCGTTGCCGCAAAGCGCAAGCCCGCAAACGGCAACCTCAGATATCTTGCAAGAGGTACAAACGTCAACGTTATCGGTGAAGGCTTTACGGCGAAGATAACCGCAGGTGCGCTTTCATCTCTTGTTTATGACGGTAAAGAGATAATTGAGAGCGGCTCACCCCTGCGCCCCGATTTCTTCAGACCGCTTACGGATAACGACAGAGAATATCTCAACTTTGCCCCGATATTCAAGGGAATTCATCCCCTTTATCAGTGGAAGCGCACAACCGCTATGACTGTTGCAAGCACTGTTAAGGCGAAGTCAACTCCCTCAGGCGTTGAGGTAACCGTTAAATGGAAAGCACCTTTTGTTGCAGGCGTTTCAACAACCTATCTCTTTGCGCCCGACGGTGATGTGACGGTTAAGCACAGCGCAATGGGTCTGCTGCTTCCCATGCTTAAGGTCGGCATGAGAATGGGCATCAAGAGCACTCTTGAAAATGTCGAGTGGTACGGCAGAGGCCCGCATGAATCATATCTTGACAGAAAAACAGGCGCAAGAATCGCAAAGCACGCAATGACCGTTGACGAGCTTGAGCACAGATACATGCGTCCGCAGGAAAACGGCCACAGAACGGATGTCAGAAGCCTTTGCGTAACCGACGCTTCGGGTATGGGCATACGAATTGATGCAATGGATATCCCCTTCGGCTTCAACTTAGGCTACTATAACCCCGAAAAGCTCGAGAAGGCAAAGCACATTTATGAGCTTGAAAAGGATAATCACATAACCCTTTCCATTGACGGCGCAATGAGAGGCGTCGGCGGCGATATGCCCGGCTGCGCCCATCTCCATAAGGAATACAGGCTCAACAGCCATAAGAAAATCGAATTCGAATTCAGAATTTCCAAGAAGTGATTTAAATGACCAAAACCAATGCAATGAGGTTGCTCGAAGCGGCGAAAATTTCTTTTGAGGTTATGGAATACCCCGTTGATGAAAATGACCTTTCGGGCACAAGCATTGCCAAAAAGACGGGAAAAGACCCGTCACAGATATTCAAAACCCTTGTGTTCAGCGGCGAAAAGAACGGAATCGGCGTTTGCTGCATCCCGACCTGTGAGGAGCTTGATCTCAAAAAGGCTGCCAAGGCTTTCGGCGAGAAAAAGGTTGAGATGATTCACGTTAAAGACCTGCTTAAAACAACGGGATATATCAGAGGCGGCTGCTCGCCCGTGGGCATGAAAAAGCAGTTTCCCACGGTGATTGACGAAACGGCAATCCTTTTTGATAAAATTTATGTCAGCGCAGGTGTTCGGGGCGCAATGCTCGGAATTGAGCCGAACACGCTTGCCGATTATGTCGGCGCAAGATTGCTTGACGTAACAGAATAAGGTCTGTCTCACAAAGCGAAGAACAAAAGAAACTGAATAAACAATAAGCAGCCTGCACGGGAAAACAAACCTATGCAAGCTGCTTTTAGTTTTCATTTAAACCTAAAACAATTATTTATTTGTTTATTTTCAGCTGTTTTTTTTGACTCGACGTATACACATACGCCTGCCGTCGGAAGAAAACAGCTTCTTCATCTTCGTGAGCCAACCCCTCGGCTAACATAAATTTAAACAAAAAAATAGCCGCCCTGTTGGGCAGCTAAATTAAAAGTGTCGGCGTCGACCTATCTTCCCGGGCCGCTTCCAGCCAAGTATTTTCGGCACTGTTGAGCTTAACTACCGTGTTCGGGATGGGAACGGGTGGACCCTCAACGTCATCAACACCGACTAAAAAACGCAACGGCGTTTTTTGAATGCTTGATGATTATATACTACTTAACACGGTTTGTCAATAGTTTTTTTGAAATTTTTTAAAAAATTTGTTGAAAACGGTTTATATGACATTCTTTTTTCTTAAATTGAATATTTTGCCCACTGCAATCAGACCGATAACGGTTAAAATCAGCTCAATTGCCATGTAAGAGCCGTTATAAATAAAGGAATACCATGCAACCGCCATTCCCTCGGGGCAGTAATCGCTCCAGATTGTAACGCCGCTGACAAAGTGGCAGATAAATCTGATTATGCAAACAACCGCACCGCCGAGAGCAAGCTCCGTTGACTGCCTGCCGCCGAGCTTTCCTCTGAACATACCGCCGAGGCCGAGGCAGCCGAAAGCGATGAGGTAATCCGCAAGGGCAACAATGAGATATGCGGCAAGCCCTGCAACATAGGTAAAGTTTTTATAGCCCATTATCATTTCAAAAATTGCAAGGGTCATTGACGCTGCCATGCCGTTTTTGATTCCGTGACGGTAGGAAACAAGGATAATCGGCACCTGACCGAACATGCTGAAGCCGCCGCCGTAGGCATAAGGCCACGGAATAAAATCCGAAACAATGAAAACGGCTATGGAAAGGGCAACGATCATTGCGCTTTCCGCAAGA
>JBGVNA010000169.1:0-8821 GCA_045125175.1 Acutalibacteraceae bacterium | reverse complement strand
GGAGTACGGTTTTTGATAACAACCGTAAGAAGTGTTTCGCTCTTGTCCTTTGAAACAAATGACCATGCACATTTGAATTCATCCTCTGTGGGAGCAATTATTCTGTAAAGGTCGCCGTAGTGAGTAAGGTCGTAATATTTGTGATAAAGTGCAGAAGTCTTTTTAACAATTTCCTTGTCCTCATCTGTAAGGTGCTTCGGGTCAAGCTCGTAACCGAATGTGCCCCAGAGTGCAACTGCTGCTTTTGTTTCAATTCCTGTTCGGCTGCAGGCGGAAACGTGAGCTCCCATACTTGAAGCAGGATAACACATTGATGTGCCGAACTGAATTGTGAGGCGTTCAAGAGGATCGGTATTGTCGCTTGTCCAGATCTGGGGTGAATAATAGAGCATACCCGGGTCAAAGCGACCGCCGCCGCCCGAGCAGTTTTCAATAAGCATATCGGGGAAGGCTTTTGTCAGCCTGTCCATAACGTCATATGTGCCAAGCACAAAACGGTGGAACACTTCCTTTTGTCTGTCGGCGGGAAGAGCAGCTGAGCCAACCTCGGTAAGATTGCGGTTAAAATCCCATTTAAGATAGTCTATTTTACAGGTTGAGAGAACCTTCTGCATTTCGCCGAATATGTAATCACGCACATCCTGCCTTGAATAGTCAAGCACATACTGATGGCGGGCAATGGACTTTTCTCTGCCGGGAACGTGAATACACCAATCGGGGTGCGCACGGTAAAGATTGCTGTCCCTTGAAATCATTTCAGGCTCATACCAGATACCGAACTTGATGCCGAGAGCGTTGATTTTATCAACAAACTCAGCAAGAGTTCCGCCGAGCTTTTCCTCATTTACCTGCCAGTCACCGAGACCGCTTCTGTCTGAGTTCCTGTCGCCGAACCAACCGTCATCCATAACAAGCATTTCAATGCCGAGTTCCTTGGCTCTCTCTGCAAAGGTTACAAGCTGATCGCCTGTGAAATCCATTCCTGTTGCTTCCCAGTTATTAATAAGCAAAGGACGCTTTATATCCTTCCACTTGCCTCTGAAAAGATGCTTTCTGTAAAGTCTGTGGAAAATACGGCTCATTTCGCCAATGCCGTCGGGCGTATAAACCATTACAACCTCGGGCGCATTAAACTCTGCACCCGGTTCAAGAGTCCAGCCAAATCCGTCGGGATTGATACCCATAATGACTCTTGTACCTGCAAACTGATTAACCTCTGCCTCAAAAAGGTGGTTGCCGCTGTAAACAAAGTTGAAGCCGTACGCATTTCCGTAATCTTCTGTTGCACCTTTGTCAACTATTGCTGCAAATGGATTCTGATGGTGACTTGAAGAACCTCTTTTGCTCGAAACAAGCTGTCTGCCGTGAGCAAGAGCACGCCTTTCAAGGCTTCTTTCCTTGCCCCATCTTCCATAGAGAGTGAGCATTTCATAATCATGAGTATGAAAATCAACGCAAGTGCTCATTACTCTTTCAATTTCAACTGTTTTATCGGATGCATTGATAACCTTAACGCTTCTTGTCATTGCGCCGAATTTCTCAAAAGCAGTGAAATAAAGCACCGCCTGAACGCCTGTTACAGCATCTTCAGTAAGAATTTCAAGAGTTGAGGCATCATTATCATCCTCAACATAAAGAGCGGGCAGACCCTCAATGGCAGGCTTGCCTGCATAGATTTTATGCGACACATAGCGAACATCGGTTGAATTATTACCGTCTGCATTTCTTACCGAAAAAGCGGAAATTCTGAAATCACCGCTTCCCTCTCCGGGATATTCCATGGGAGTTACATCGGGTGAAAACATCCAATCATCAACGTTTATATTATTGGGGCTGAACGATGGAAAACCGCCTCTGTATTTAAGCCCCGTTACATTGTTATCGGGAATTTTTGCTCCGTAATAAAGATGAACAAGATAATTCTGTTCATACACCTGAAAAATATAACTTGAGGTTGCCGTATCAAGCTTAAAAATCTTTTTTTCACTGTCAAAAATAATGGACATTTCAGTTCTCCTTAATCATTTGATTGATTTTTTCTCTGAATTCAAGAAGCCAGTCATTTTCATGTGGATATTCCATGAATGTGAGCGGCTTGAACAAATCCTTGTCAATAATTTCAAGCACCTTTTCTCTGCCTGTTTTGCTTTCGAGAAGCTTGAGTGCCATCATATCCTCAAAGCCGTCATAGAGCACCTTAAGACGGAGCGAAGCAAGAGTTTCGCCGTTTGCGGAGGGATAAACCACAAAGGAATCGCCCGAGGGGAATCCGCCGCCTGCATCGGTTACCTTATACGGGTCAATAGCTTTGATAGAATACTGGCTGTTATAGAAATTATAACCCCAGTGAAGGAAGCCTTTAATATCATATTTATACATGATTATGCCAAGCACTCGGTTACGCAGAGAAGGCATTGATATGAATCTGTTCGGAACATATGAATGACCCTGACAGCAGCAATAATAAGTCCAGAGCTCGGGAACATTTCCGATAAACGGATTGATGTTGTCCTCGCAGGGAATCGGATTTTTAACCGCTCCGCATTTATAATATTCATATTCGGAAAGAGCATCTATCACCTTGAAATCAGGGAAAATTTCTGCAATCAGTTTTGCACGCTTTGTGTAGGTTTCAAGCTGCTTTTCGTTAGGCTCATCCGAAACATGAAGAAAGACTTTTTCCTTTATTCCTAAGCTTTCAACAACCTTGGTAAAAGCAACCGCAAACTGACGGAGAAAATCGTCATAAGCCTTGCTTGATGTGCGTGTAGTCCAGCCAAAAATCTTCTTTTCTCTGCCTTTTCTGTCAAGAGCAACTATTTTCGGCGCGTGCTTTGCACCCCACTGAGTGAAGAAATGGCTCATTTCGAAATATTCAATCCCGCATTCACAGCACATTTCAACCCACTTTCTGAAGTTCTTGAAGTCAAAATAATACTTGCCACCGTGATGGCGTACCTTTATAAGCTGAACCGTTCTGCGTTCTCCTCCTACTCTTGTATCAAGAGGCGGAGTAAAAATCGGAGTCAGAATGCAGTTCATACCATGCTCTGCAGCGGTCTTGATAAAATTACGGTTAATACGCCAGTATTCATCGCTGAAAGGCTCTATTCCGTAATAATTGCATATACAGTCGGAATGATACCAGTTTGTATAGATAAGCTCCTGTTTGGGAAGCTCAGCGTCAATAATCTCAACTTCGAGTTCACCGTGCGCAAGGCATTCGCCTTTTTCTATAATCTCAACGGTTACCGTGTTTTTACCTATGCAGTTTCCGCAAGGCATAATTTCAGCCCAAAGGCTGTACCACTTGCCCACTTCAAGTTTAATTTCACCGTCAACGGGCTGAAGATAATCGGGATATTGACCCGAGGTTTTGCGCAGATAAAAATCATCCGAATCTTCAAAGCAAGCCGAGCCGACGGGCACATCCTTAACGATAAATATTTTTGTGTATTCAGCAAGCTTGCCGCCGATTTCAAATGTTACAGAAGTGTCTTTTTCGGGGCAAAAAGCCATTTGAAACGATGAACGCTCGTTTTTGAGCATAGAAAATTTTTTCAATTCCTGTGCAGACGGCTTCTCATCATAAAAAACCTTTTCAAGTGAACTTAAAACAATTAACTCCATAATGATTCCTCACTTATTTGCCACTCATAATTTTGTCTTTTTCAACGGTTTTATCAATTGCTTTGATAACGGAATCTTCAAAACCTGTTTCCTTAAGACTGCAAACGCCTTCAATTGTTGTTCCTGCAGGTGAGCATACACTTCTTATAAGGTCGCTTACCGCAAGAGGACTTTCAAGCATGAGCTTTGCAGAACCGAAAAGCATCTGCGCCGCAATATCCTGAGCGGTTTTTGCAGGCAAGCCGTATTTTATGCCTGCGTTTGCAAGCGCATCAGCAAACATAAATGCGAATGCAGGAGCTGAACCTGCGATTGCCGTAAATGCTGAAAAATATTTTTCCTCAAGCTCAACGCATTTGCCGAAGCATGAACAAAAACCCTTTGCAAAATCCTTTTCGCTTTCGTTCACAGACTGCGAAACACACAAAGCGGTCATTGACTCACCCGCCGCCGCATTGATATTAGGCATGATGCGTGCAATTTTAGCATCAAAGCCGAAATAAGAAATTATCTTTTCGACACCGGTGCTTGCAGCGGTAGAAATCACAAGAGAATTCTTAGCCCTGATTTCATCTTTTATGCTGTCTGCAAGAGCAGCGAAATCCTTTGGCTTTACGGCAATAACGGTATTATCACACTCTGAAGCAACTTCCTTGGCGCTGTTTGCAGTGTTAACGGAAAGTTCAGCCTTAAGCTGACTTAATTTTTCTGTATTTATATCATAAATCAAAATTTCTTCGGGTTTAATTTTGCCTGCCGCAACAACTCCGCGAAGAATTGAGCTTGCAAGATTACCCGTTCCGATAAATCCTAATTTCATGTTGTTCTCCTTAAGAAAAGAGCGCAAAGCATCGTAGCGTGCTTTGCGCTTAAATTCAAATTAAAGCTGCGATGTGCAGTTGGGGCATCTTATTGCCTCGATTGCAATTTCACTCTTGCAGTAGGGGCATTCCTTGGTTGTGGGAGCGGCGGGAGCTTCCTCTTCCTTTTTGCTTGTCTTTTCGTTAACCTTGTTGATGCACTTGATGAGCACAAAGATAACAAAAGCCATGATAATGAAGTTAAGAACCGCATTGATGAAGTTACCGTAAGCAATGGCTGCTACACCTGCTTCCTGAGCCTCAGCAAGGGTTGCAAACTCGCCTTCGCCGAGAAGAATGAACTTATTGGTAAAATCAATACCCTTTGTTGCAAGACTTATGACAGGCATTACGATATCATCAACAAGTGATTTGACAATCGCCTGAAATGCACCGCCGATAATAACACCGACTGCAAGGTCAATAACATTGCCTCTCATAATAAACTTTTTGAATTCTGCTGCAAAACCTTTCATAAACAGATTAACCTCCGTTAATTAATTTTCTATTACAATTTACCAAATTTTTTATTAAAGGTCAACACCTTCGAGATTAAAATTTGGAATAAAACTTTCAATTGCAGATTCTTTGCTCTGAAAATAGCAGTTTTCGAAGCCAAGAGCAAGGATTTTTTCTTTGACTATCGAATATTCTCTTGATGAAAGCCTTCGGTTAACAGGCGGCATTTCCTTTGCTTTGCCAAAAGGCGTATACTGCCGCATGACACTGATATATGTTTCGGGAGGAAGATTTTCTCTGACCCATTCAAAAACCTTGACCGCCTGAGAAATATTGCCCGGCAAAACCATGTGCCTTATTATAAGCCCTTTCTTTGCGAGTCCGTTTTCATCCGTTACCACTGTACCGACCTGACGGTACATTTCCTTAACCGCAGATGATGCATATTCAAAATAATCCTCAGCGCCCGAATATTTGAGGGCAGGTGCGCTATCGTAATATTTGATATCAGGCAGATAAATATCAACAAGACCTTCAAGCATTTTCAACGTTTCTGCCTTTTCATAGCCCGACGAATTATAGACAACAGGCACGGGAGATTTATATTCTTTGAGCACCTTAGCAAGCATAGGCACATAATGCGTCGGCGTTACAAGATTAAGGTTATGAACACCCTTTTCAATAAGCGCATCAAAAATTTTCATAAGATGCTTTCCGTCAACCTCCATGCCGTATGCACGGTGACTGACATCATAGTTCTGGCAAAAAACACAGCCGAGATTACATCCCGAAAAAAACACTGTACCCGAGCCGTTTTTGCCGCTCAGACAAGGCTCTTCCCAATAATGCGGAGCTGCTCTTGCAACCTTGATTTTTTCGCCGACCCCGCAAAGCCCGGCGGTAACGCTCCTGTCTGCACCACAGTTTCTCGGGCATATTGAACATCTCATGCTTTTCACCTCATGTGTATATATTATACATCTATTTTTTATAAAAGCAAGGTATTGTATTATTTATAATAATAGTGTATAATAGAGCAGAATGCAGTATTGAGGTGATTTTATGCTTCTCACAATTGATATCGGCAACACCAACATCACAATGGGTGTTTATAATAACGACGAGCTTGTTTTTGTTTCACGCCTCGCAACAGACAGATCAAGAACCACAGACCAGTATGCGGTTGAATTCAAACAGATTTTTTCTTTATATAACACACCGCAAAACAGCTTCAGCGGTGCAGCAATAAGCAGCGTTGTTCCCGAGCTTTCCGCAACGATGAGCGAAGCTGTTGAAAAGATAACAGGCTGCAAGCCCATGATTCTCGGCCCCGGCATAAAAACTGGCATGAATATTCTTATAGATAACCCTGCTCAGCTCGGCGCAGACCTGCTTGCAGGGTGTGTTGGTGCAGCAGTGCTTTATCCGCTCCCCTGCCTTGTTATCGACCTTGGCACAGCAAGCAAAATCAGCGTTATCGATAAGAACGGGGCATTCTGCGGCTGTACTATTTCTCCCGGCATAGGAATTTCGCTTGATGCACTTTCTGCAAGGACATCTCAGCTTCCAAGCATAAGCCTGAAAACGCCCAAAAGAGCAATCGGCAAAAACACTATCGATTCCATGCAGTCCGGTACGGTTTTCGGCTACGCAGCAATGATAGACGGCATGTGCGAAAAGCTCGAAGAGGAGCTTGGCGATAAGGTTATGTCAACCGTTGCAACAGGCGGCCTTGCCAAAGACCTCGTAAAAAGCTGCAAACGTGATATTGTTTATAACGGAGATCTTATACTTTACGGATTAAAAGTTCTTTACGAAAAGAACAAAAAATAAATATTATTTATTCGTCAAATTTTGCGTTGCATCCCAAAATGTTATAACGTCATATCAAGCCATGTGGCGGAAATATAGCCGTTAAGCAAAGGAGCAACAGCAAGGAGGAATATATATGTCAAAAACCATGAACAATGGACGCATGCTGCGTCTGACACAACTGTCTGTGCTTGTTGCACTGCTGCTGATTTTCGGCTTTACAAGCATAGGCTACATCAAAATCGGCGTTATTGAAATAACGCTGAACATTATTCCCGTCGCAATCGGCGCAATTGTACTCGGACCTTCTGCCGGGGCAATATGCGGAACGGTTTTCGGTTTGACAAGCTTCTGGCAGGCAGTTTCGGGAATGAGCGCATTCGGCGCAATGCTTGTTAATGTAAGTCCGGTTCTGACCTTTATAATCTGCTTTGTGCCAAGAATTCTTGAAGGCTGGCTGACAGGTCTGATTTTCAAATGGCTTTCAAAAGTCTGCAAGGGCAATTCAATCCCATGCGCTGTAGCGGGTCTTTGCTGTCCCTTGCTCAACACACTGCTTTTCGTCGGCTCTTTCATCCTCCTTTTTGGTCAGACCGATGTATTTGCATCCCTCTACGGCCAGTCTGCAGCAACAAACATTGTTGCATTCTTCGCATGGTTTGTAGGTCTTAACGGTGTTGTTGAAGCAATTGCAGGCTTTGTTATCGCAGCTGCGGTTTCAAAAGCTCTTCTTGTCGCTAACAAGCGTCTCAAATAATTTAGTTTTAAGCACAGGTAAGGTGATTTAATGCCCATCAAAATAGCAAACGAGCTTCCTGCTCACAAGGCGTTGGAAAGTGAAAATGTTTTTGTTATGACCGAGGACAGAGCGATGTCGCAGGATATCCGCCCTCTTAACATACTGATTTTAAACCTCATGCCCACTAAAATTGAAACGGAAACCCAGCTTTTAAGACTTCTGAGTAACTCTCCGCTTCAGGTTGAAGTTGAGCTTTTGCAGGTTAAATCCCACAAATCAAAAAACACTTCTCAGGAACACATGCTCAAATTTTATAAAACATTTGACGAAATCTGCGAAAAGAAATACGACGGTCTTATAGTTACGGGCGCACCCGTTGAAAACCTCGAATTTGAAGAGGTTGACTATTGGGACGAGCTTTGCGAAATCTTTGAATGGAGCAAAAAGAACGTTTATTCAACCTTTCACATCTGCTGGGGCGCACAGGCAGCACTTTATTATCACTACGGAATTCCGAAGTATCCGCTTAAAGAAAAGCTTTTCGGAGTTTTTCCTCACAAATGCCTTGATTCCTTCCACCCGCTGATGAGGGGTCTTGATGAGAAATTCTATGTTCCCCATTCAAGGCACACCGAAAACAGACGCAGTGACATTGCGCTCGTTAAGGATTTGCAGATTCTTTCGTATTCGGAGCTTGCGGGAGTTCATCTTATTTCGGATATGGATTGCAGAAACTTTTACGCAACAGGTCATTCGGAATATGACCGTGAAACCCTTGCTAAAGAATATTTCAGAGATGTCAACAAAGGGCTTGAAATAAAAGTTCCCTATAATTATTTCCCCGATGATGACCCGAAAATGATTCCCGCCGTAACCTGGAGAGGAACGGCAAACCTGCTTTTCACAAACTGGCTTAACTATTTTGTTTATCAGCGCACACCTTATGATTTGAGCACGTTATAATCAAAAAGGGCTGCTCTGCTAAACGCAGAACAGCTCCTTTTTCAATTAAATTTCAAATAAACAATCAAGCATATTATTGCCGCATGAAGCGCAATTTCAAGCGGCAGACCAATCATAAATTTCATGTGCTTTGTTTTGTGACGAATTGTTTTCATGGTTACAAACATAGGCAGCGCACCACCGAAAAGCCCTATAAGCATCAGCGTTGCCTCAGGCACTCTCCATTTACCTCTTTTGGCAGCGGATTTATCCGCAATGGTAATAAATATAGCAACAACCCCTATCAAAGCAAGATATATCAGAACTAATTTTGAATATAACGGCATTTTCAACAATCCTTTACATATATTTAGTTTTA
>JBGVNA010000168.1:0-11704 GCA_045125175.1 Acutalibacteraceae bacterium | reverse complement strand
ATGGGAATTGCCGATGATTTTATTGTTGCTTCCTGTGCCACAAGCACGGAGGAAATATGGAACGGAACAGGCAACCCTGTTTATCCGCCTGCAAAAGCCGAGCTTGAAAAGCACGGAATTTCCTGCGAGGGAAAATTCGCTGTTCAGCTTAAGAGAAGTGATTATGAAAAATATGACCTGTTTATAGGAATGGATAACATGAATATCCGCAATATGCAGCGGATTTTAGGAGATGACCCCGACGGAAAAATTCACAAGCTGATGGAATATACAGACAGAGGAGGCGACGTTGCCGACCCATGGTACAGCGGCAGATTTGATGTTGCGTGGCGGGATATTTATGACGGTTGCGAGTGCCTTCTCGCTTCGCTCACAGAATAAAGAGAAAACAGACTGCTCAAAACAAGCAGTCTGTTTTTTGATGTCATTCATATTTGGCTCTTTCACCGCCGATAAATCTGGGTCTTGTTTTGGCAGCGGAAAGCTTGGCTTCGCCGATTGTGTTGTTTTCAAGCCTTAAAGGCACGGCAACTCTTTTGAGATGCATGCCGATAAGCGTAGTGCCTATGTCAATTCCTGCATCTGCCTTGATTTTCTCAACAGCGCAGGGATTTTTCATTGTGTGATATGCGGCGGTTGCAAATGAGCCGCCTGCGTGGGGATGGGGAACAACACATACTTTTTCAAGATCGAGAGCATCTGCCTTTTCGCTCTCGATAATAATTGCTCTGTTGAGATGCTCGCAGCATTGAGCGGCGAGATAAATTCCTTTTTCGGAAAATACGCTGTTAAGTCCGTCAAAAATCTGTTGAGCAACTTCAACAGTGCCGCTTGTGCCGATTTTTTCGCCGATAACTTCGCTTGTTGAGCAGCCGATAACAACTATATTTCCGCTTTTTACTTCTGATTTTTCAACAAGCTCCCTTGCGGCAGCCTGTGCCTGATTGAAAATATTATTCATTGTTTTCTCCTTTATTTCAAAAACGTGCTGAGTGTTTTGCTCTTCTTTGCGGCAGATTCAAGTGCGGTAACAAGCGCAATTGCCGCAATCGCTCCCACAGAGCCTTGTATTATGTTGCCGGGAATGCTTGCGGCAGCTGCAAGTCCGTATTTAAGAATAACCGCTTCGTAGCCGAAATATCCGAGCACCATAACAGCTTCCGCCGCAACGGCTGCAATCAGTTTGGCCACTACAGAAAGTTTTACGCCTAAGCTTTTTTTGAGAGCTTTGTATATAAGACAAACAGTGATTGCCATAAATGCTTTTATAACAAATGTTGCAGGTGCGTATTGCATATAGCCTGCAACCGTGTCCGCAAGTGCGGAGCCGAGTCCTGCCGCCAATGCGCCGTAGCCAAGCCCGAGGAAGATTCCGGCGGTCAGCACAAAGCAGTCGCCGAGATTAACATAGCCGCCCGTTGCAGGCATGGGAATCTGAACAACATATGTTGCAACGCAGATTATTGCCGTAAAAAGAGCTGCCGTTATTAATTTGAGCAGTTTTTCGATTTTCATGAGATATGCGCCTTCTTAAGCTTTTTTTAAAAGTATAATCTAAATTCACTTATATTTCAAGGGCGATTTTGTTGTCATTTTTAACATAAATATGTCTTGTTTGTATTGAAAAAATGGTGTCTGTGTGATATAAATAATATAATGATTTGTTAAGGAGGAAGCTATGAAATTTAAAGCATATCATAAAGATCTCGGCAGCCTTCATGTCGGCTGTGAGAAACCGAGAGCATATTACATTCCTTATCAGAGCGAAGAAGCTGCACTTGCGGGAAAAAGAGAAGATTCTTCAAGCTTTATCAGTCTTTGCGGTGAATGGAATTTTAAATTTTACAATTCGTTCGAAGATATTGATGCGGATTTTCTGAAAACGGAATTTGCGGATACAATTCCAGTGCCTAAATGTTGGCAGACACAGCTCGGCAAGGGCTATGATGTTCCGCTTTACAGCAATCTTTTCTATCCGTTCCCTCTTGACCCGCCTCATGTGCCCGACGAAAATCCTGCGGGTCATTATAATAAGAAATTCATTCTTTCAAAGAAAGCGGATAAAAAATATTACATAAATTTTGAGGGAGTTGCATCCTGCTTCTATCTTTATGTAAACGGTGAATTTGCCGCTTACAGCCAGGTGAGCCATAACACAAGTGAGGTTGATATAACCGATTTGCTTGCAGACGGTGAAAACACAATTGACGTTGTGGTTGTTAAATGGTGCGACGGCAGCTACCTTGAAGATCAGGATTTCTTCCGCCTTTCGGGTATTTTCAGAGAGGTTTATATTCTTGAAAGAAGCAGTGAAATAAAGGATATTTATATCAAAGCAACTCTTTCGGATGACCTTTCTGCAGGCAGATTATCGGCGGATATAATCGGTGAATACGATTTTGATTATAAGCTTCTTGCGCCCAACGGAGAAACCGTTGCAACAGGCTGCGGCGATATGGATATATCCGTTTCCGCTCCCAAGCTCTGGAGCAGCGAAAAGCCTTTGCTTTATACTCTTCTTATCTCCTGCAAGGGTGAAATAATTCCCTTTAAGATTGGCTTTAAGCGCATTGATTTCAAGGGTAATGTTGCCTATGTGAATAATCAGCCTATCAAGCTTTACGGCGTTAACCGCCACGATTCAAACCCTGAAACAGGCTATTACTGCAACATGGACGATATGCTGCGTGATATTCATATCATTAAGCAGGGAAACTGCAATACCGTGCGCACCTCGCATTATCCAAATGACCCGAGATTCCTTGAGCTTTGCGATGAATACGGTCTGATGGTTGTTGACGAAGCAGATATCGAAACTCACGGCATGGGCTTTGAATACCGTGACACATGGGATTGGATGCGCTGGTCAAAGCTTTCAACCGATGATGAATGGGAGCCTGCTTATGTTGACAGAGCAGAGCGCCTTTTTGAGCGTGATAAGAATCACGCCTGCGTTATCATGTGGTCGCTCGGTAACGAATCGGGCTGCGGTAAAAACCACAGAGCGATGGGTAAATTTATCAAGAGCCGTGACCCCGAGGCAATAGTTCACTATGAGAATTCGCATCTTGAATTCAAGGCTGTTCCCATCGGCGAAAATTACAGTGACATTTCCGATGTTGAGAGCAGAATGTATGCTTCTCTTGAATACACGAAAGAATATGCAGAAAACAAGAATTCAAAGAAACCTTTTTATTTCTGCGAATTTTGCTGTTCAATGTCAACGGGCAACATTCATGCCCACTGCGATATGTTCAGAAAATATCCTGCTGTCTGGGGCGGATGCTTCTGGGAGCTTACCGACCATGCAATTGCCGTTAACGGCGGAAAGGGTTACCGCTACGGCGGCGACTTTGGCGATTATCCTCATAACAGCGTTTGCTGCATTGACGGCGTTGTGTTCCCCGATAGAGCTCTGCGCCCCGGTTTTGCGGATATGAAAAAAGGCTACGAGCCTTTTGAGGCTGCATATGAAAACGGAGTTATCAGCGTTTTCAACCGCAGATATTTTGAAACACTTTCCGATATGTATATTGAATGGAGCGTTGAGGTTAACGGCGAAAGTGTTATGAGCGGAAGAATAGATGAAACGGATATTGCACCTCAGAGCGCAAAGGAATATAAGCTTTTTGATAATGTACCCGATAGCGATTGCTGCTATCTTACCCTCAAATTCCGCAACAAGGCAGCATGCAAATGGGCAGAAGCCGACTTCGAAACAGGCTTCGCACAGTTTGACTTATCTGCCAAAAAAGAAAAATGTGCAGTTAATGCAGTTCTTCCTGTTGTTGAAGAGTGCGACAGATTTGTTAAAATTGAGAGCAGCGGCGTCTGCTATACTTTCGATAAGCCTTATGGCAGAATTTCGTCAATTCTCTGCGGCGGCGAAGAGATGCTTTCACAGCCCGTGCAGGTTGAAATCTGGAAGTCGCACGGCTACAATCAGCTCGGCGATGCAGATGACAGACGAAGCGCAGCGATGCAGGCTGCAATTCAGAAAACATATTCCGCAAAAGTTACTGCAGAGGCAGACTGCGTAAAAATATCATGCCCCGTTTCAATCGGCGGACCTGCTGTTGTGCCCATTCTTAAGGGTGAAATGACCTATAAGTTTTATGGTGACGGAAGTGCGGTTATGGGCTTCAGCGGCGAATTCAGACCGCTTCTTGCAGAAATGAACATGAAGCTGCCCCGCTTCGGCTTCCGCTTCGGCATGAAGGGCGGCTATGAGAATATGGAATACTTCGGCAAAGGACCGACAGAAACCTATGCCGACCGCCATTTAGGCGCATATTACGGCAAGTTCAACACAACCGTTACCGAGAATTTTGTGCCTTATATCAGACCTGTTGAAAACGGCTCTCACTTCGGAGCAAGATACGGCAAGGTTGAAAATGAAAACGGCGCAGGCATGATATTTGCGCCTGCAAGCGAAAACACATTCCAGTTCAATGCAAGCCACTTCACACCAATGATGCTTGAAGAAACAAAGCATAATGATGAGCTTGTTCCTCTTGAGGATACAATGGTTTATACCGATTATCGCTTTGATGTAAGAGGCGGTCACGGAATTTATGACGAGCTTGAGCCTGAGCGCAAATGGAGCTTTGAACCGTTTGAATTCTCCGTTGCTTTCAAACCTTTTGATAAATCGGTTGACCCGTTTGAGTTTATTAAAGATAAGAGATAACAAAAATCCCGCTGACACAACCGTGTCAGCGGGATAATTTTATTTGTTTTTGGGGGGATAGGGCTTTTGTTCATCGGTTAAATCCATAAGAAAATCAAGGCTTGTGTTGTAAAACTTTGCGAGGATTATTAAATTTTCTGATGTCGGCATAAGCTCACCTGTTTCATATTTTGAAATCATGCTTTGCGGGATGCCTGTTTCCATCTGCACTTTTAATTGCGTGTAATCGTTGATTACTCTTATCAGCTTTATATTCTTCATTATATCCACCTCGCATATTCAATTAAATCATAAAATATGCTTGACATTTATATTTTATTTGAATATAATATTCATGATATGAATATCGACGGGTTTGAACAGATTTATTCAAATCTACTGATATCAAGAGAATTGGAGGAATAATAAAATGAGCGAAAAAATGACCAAATGCAAATCTTGCGGCAATGATATTGCAACAAGTGCAAAAACTTGTCCTAACTGTGGAGCAAAAAATAATAAGCCGATTTATAAAAAATGGTGGTTTTGGTTGATAATCGTTATTCTTCTTATTGCTGTTATCGGTGCGGCAGGTGGAGATGGTTCGGATTCTGTATCTTCAGAGGAAAACAATACTGTTCAGTCAACAGAAGCTGCAATTGTTGTGAGTGCGGATGATTTAATTAGAGCATATGTTAATAATTCTGTAAGTGCTGATTCTCAATATAAAGATAAGACGGTTACCGTAAGCGGAACAATTTCTTCAATTGAGAGCGGATTTATTTCAATTGAGGCTGATTCTGATGATTTATGGCTCTATAATGTTTATGCATATTATTCAAGTTCTGAAACAGAAAAAGTCGGTGGACTTTCAAAAGGTGATAAAATTACAGTTACCGGTGAGTGTAAGGGTGAAGGCATCGTAGGTGATGTCGAAATCAGATATTGCACAATAGATTAAACAAAATCCCCATCCGTTTCGGATGGGGATAAAATTTTTTTCTTAGAAATCTGCTGAGCCTGTTGTTCTGGGGAAGGGGAGAACATCGCGGATGTTTGAAATGCCTGTGAGATACATAACAAGCCTTTCAAAGCCGAGTCCGAAGCCGCTGTGTTTAACACCGCCGTAACGGCGAAGGTCAAGATACCAGTCATAGTCTTTGGGGTCAAGACCAAGCTCTTTGATGCGTGCTTCAAGCAGGTCAAGGCGCTCTTCTCTCTGGCTGCCGCCGATGATTTCGCCGATGCCCATAACAAGGCAGTCGCAGGCGGCAACGGTTTTTCCGTCATCGTTAAGGCGCATATAGAATGCTTTGATTTCCTTGGGATAATCGGTAACGAAAACGGGTTTTCTGAAGATTTTTTCGGTGAGATATCTCTCATGCTCGGTCTGCAAATCGCAGCCCCAGCTTACTTTATATTCAAATTCATCGTTATGCTCTTCAAGCATTTTGACTGCGTCTGTGTAGGTTACTCTGCCGAAATCGGAATTTGCAACTGTTGTGAGCCTTTCAATAAGCTCCTTGTCAACGAACTTGTTGAGGAATTCAAGCTCCATCGGGCAGTTATCGAGAACATACTGAATAACATATTTAATCATGCCCTCTGCAACGTCCATGTCGTCGCTCAGCTCTGCAAATGCCATTTCAGGCTCAATCATCCAGAATTCTGCTGCGTGGCGCTGAGTATATGATTTTTCTGCTCTGAACGTGGGGCCGAAGGTGTAAACCTTGCCGAAAGCAAGAGCCATTGTTTCCGCCTGAAGCTGACCCGAAACAGTCAGATATGCGGGCTTCTGAAAGAAATCCTCGCTGTAATCGATTTTGCCGTCTTCTGTACGGGGAAGATTCTCCATGTCAAGCGTTGTTACCCTGAACATTTCGCCCGCACCCTCGCAGTCGCTGCATGAAATAAGGGGAGTGTGAGCATAAACAAAGCCTTGATCCATAAAGAATTTGTGGATTGCATAAGCCGCAACGGAGCGTATTCTGAAAGCCGCATTGAAAAGATTTGTGCGGGGTCTCAGGTGAGCAATTGTTCTTAAAAATTCAACCGAGTGCCTTTTCTTCTGAAGCGGATAATCGGGGGTTGAGGTTGCTTCAACAGAAACTTCATCCGCATTGATTTCGAACGGCTGGTTTGCCTCGGGTGTAAGCAGGAGCTTGCCTGTTACCTTAACAGCCGAGCCGACATTGAGTTTTACAATGTCTTTGTAGTTTTCAAGTTTTTCTGCTTCCATAACAATCTGAATGCCCTTGAAGCAGCTGCCGTCGTTGAGTTCAATAAATCCGATAGCTTTTGAATCTCTGAGGGTTCTGACCCAGCCGCAAACGGTTACGCTTTTATCGGCATAAACGTCGGGAGTTTCAAAAAGCTTTTTAATTTCAAGTCTTTCCATATCTTAAAAGTTTACTCCGTTCCAGCCCCAGTGTTCGGCTTCTTCGTATTTGATATAAATATTCTCTCTGTCAATGCCGAGCTCCTCGTTGACTATTTCGGAAAGCGCAGCGGTCAGTCTGTCGTAGGCAGCATCCGATGTTGAGCCGAAAAGGCTGACCTCAAGGTATGCATAGTCCTGTGAACAATCACCTTTGAAATACATGTTGATGTTGTCCTCAAAAGCAAGCATAAGCCATGCCTCGCTCTTGCCGGGAATAAGTGCGATTGCTTCGCCGAGCTTTGATTTGAGATTTTCTTTGTTCTGCTCTGTGAGCTCTTTACTGACTGTTGTTCTGATATAAGGCATATCTGTTCTCCTTGTTAATTAATTCTTATAAAGCTTCTTGCTTCAACAACTGCGCCGAGAATGGTGCAGTCGCTGTCGGTATAGTTAACATAAACCATTGAGCCGGTGTCATATTCCGTGCAGAAAACGCCGTCTTCAACCTCATAATGGTCGGTTATTCTTGCGTCGCGAAGGTCATTAAGCGTTTCGTTTGCCTTTGTGTAGAATTCTGCCGCAGAGTTTATTGTGTTATCATAATAGAAAATGTCATTTTCGGTATTATCGTCAATCGGTTCATAGTTCCATTCGAAATGAGGGCATGCGCCGTATTCAATGCATTTAAGCATGGCTTCTTCGCTGTTTGTAACGGTATTTAAAGGTTCGCCTGCATAGTCAACCGTTCCGTGTAAAACGAGCTGAATAAACGGAACAGAAACATATGCGCCGCTTTCGGATGCGTTTGAGCCGAGCGGAATATTAACAACGGAGTCGACATTCTTAAGCATATAGAAATTGCCGGTTGAAGCCATTGTTGAATGACCCGTCGAAAGGGGTGCGATTGCCTTGCTTATCTGATTGGATGCCGCTTCACGGAGAAGACCGCCGTTTGAGAAATCGGAATAAAGCACCGAGCCTGCATCATTGATACAGTAGCCGGAAAAGCTGTAGGCTTCGGTTTTTTTCAGCACGTCAGCAACAACATCGGCAAGCTTTGCCGTGCTTCTGAATTTTCTTTCGTGCGCTCCGTCGCTTAAAGCTTCGCACAAAGAGCTGTCGGGAGTATAAACGGTGTTTAATTTTTTTATATTGACCGTGTTCCCCGAGGCGAAATTTTTTGATGAGGATAAGAGATTAATGTCAAGATAAAGGCTCATTTTCTGAGCAGAAATGTAGCTGTAAAGCTCACCGAGCTTATTCGTGCCGCCGAGACGGCGAAGTATATTTGAATTCTGAATGTCTTCCGAGTCGAGTCCGCCGCTGAAAATACCCGTATAACGCAGATTTACGTTGTTGATGCCCTTGTTTTTCATGCGTATGAGCATATCCTGCGCTTGCTCAAAGGTTGTGAGAGTTTTTAGATATTTCAACGGACCAAAGGATTTTTCACAAGCTCCCGTAAGCGTCAGACTGAAGGGCAGATAATCGCTGACATCAACCGTTTTTGTTGACAGAACGGAGTTTCGGATAAGCTGCTCTCTGCATGCAGAAGCAAGACCTGCGTAGGTTGCGTTTTTACCTGAAAGGAAGCGGTAACAGAGCGATATTTCTTCCGTTGCCGCAGATTTTGAAATATAAAGCGTTTCGTCGTCGTATAAAACCGGAGTCACGTTGAAGCTTGAGTAAACAGTGTTGTATTCGCTGATTCCCGTTGCTTTGTCTGCGTTGATATATGCAACCGCATCACCTTTTTGGATGAGTGATACAAAGGCTGAATCGCCGTGCTTTATACCGAAAGCGGGGATAACGGCGTTGCCTGAGGATACTGTTTGGGTTGATGGGTCGCTGCCGTAAACTGCAAATGAAAGAGGCTCGAATGATTCATCGTAAATTGCGGTTTTGATAATTGCTCCGCTGCCGTCAGGGACAAGAAGAAAATCGTCTTCGTTTGAATTGTTGAATGCACCGAAGCTGTTGAGAAGGTCAATGTTTTCAATGAAAGCATCGGTGTTTCCGGTAAGATTTTTATGTGTGCATGAAACAAGCATGCTGCCGTCGGCAAGTGTTACCGTAACGGTTATTCTGAAACCGATATCGCTTTTTTCAAAAATTTCTTTTGATGCCGTTTTGTCATCCGGGAAAATATCAAAGATGAATTCCGCACCGTTGTCAACAAGGGAATATGAAGCTTTGCCGTATGCGACGGAATTATCCTGCGAATTAAGAGTATAGATATCCGTGCCGCCGTTTACGGTTATTGAAACGGTGCTTGCTGTGCTGCTCAGAGCTTCTCCTTGTGCAACATCGGATAAAAGGGGCAGTACGCTCCAGACCTTGCTTTTGGTTGTTTCATAAACACAAAAGCTGTTTGAAGCGGGGTCAATGCGAAGCTCAATAAGACCGGAAGCTGCTGCAATTTCCGTGAATGCGCCGAGATTTTCGGAATAATGGATTGAAGAATCCTGTGCGGGAACGGAAATTGTGTTTCGGCTTTCAACGGATTTCAGCGTTTTGATGCCGGTTTCCTCACTGTCAGAGCACGAAGTGAGGGCAAAAAAGCAAAGGCAGAGTATCGCTGCCAAAATTCTTTTGAATATTCTGTTTGATTTATTGCTTTTTATCATAGTATTCGGAGTCCTTTGAAACTTCAAATGTGAAAATCACGCCATTTTCGGCGTTTTTGACGCCGTATCGGCAGGAATGGTTTTCCATTATGCTTTTAACTATCGAAAGACCGAGGCCGAAGCGGTTTTCGCTTCTGCCGTGAGCCTTGTCCGCTCTGTAAAAGCTGTCCCATAATTCGGGAAAATCGTGCTCTGCAATGGGAGAGCCTGTATTGAAAACGCTTATTTCAAGCAGATTTCCGTTTTCGATGCAGTTCAGCTCAATGCGCTTCTCTCCCGAACAATGGGAAACCGCATTTGTAACATAGTTTTTGAGAACAATCTCAATTTTATCCTCCATTGCATAGCAGGAGAGTGATTCGGGAATATTGTTGATTACCGTTATGCCGTTCTGCTCAAAAAGAAGAGAAAGATGGTTAAGCAGAGAAGCTGTTTTTGCGCCGATATCAAAGTATTCGGGCATAAATGGCTGAACCCTGTTTTCAAGCTTTGAAAGCTCAAGCAGCTCAACTACAAGCGCATTCATTTTTCGGCTCTCATCGTTGATTATCTGGCAGTATTCTTTTATTACCTCGGGGTCGTCGCTTATGCCTGCACAAACACCCTCGGCATAGCCTGAGATAATTGCAATCGGGGTTTTCAACTCATGTGAAACGTTGCTGATAAAGGATTTTCTTGCGTTATCGAGCGCATAGCGCATTTCAATATCTTTTTCAAGCTGCTCGTTTTTATCCTTAAGGTCCATAAGAGTTGCATCAAGAGTGGTTGACAGGATGTTGATGCTTTTGCCGAGCTCGCCGATTTCATCTTTGCCGTAGTCAGCGCATTTACGGCTGAAATCCAAAGCAGCCATATCTTTTGTAACATCGTTTATTTCAACCAAGGGCTTGGTGAAACGTGCGGCAAGAATGTAGAAAACGGCGGACATAATAACTATCATCATAATACTGATGAAGGTATAAACTCTGCCCGCAACGTCAACGATTACTTCAACGTCGGCAACTTCGGAATATATGTGAACGGTTTCACCTGTATTAAGTGACGAAGAATAAACAAAATATTCAACGTTGGTTGCACTTTTTTTACGTATTTCGAAATTATCATAGTTAACTGCATGTTGATAACTGTCTGTTTTCTGAAGCTCACCGTAAAGGGCTGTGGCTGCTCCGGAGGATGCAAAGTGCCCGCTGCCGTGAACGGAGCTGTCGCTGCCTGAAGAATATGCCAATGAGCCGTCAGCATTGACAAGCTCAAAATCAACGTTTCCGTTAACGGCAATTGAATACAGGTCAAAATAGTATGTAGCCGAGCCGGGTTCGCAGAGGGTGATGCTCTGCGCAATGTCACGCAAATCCCGATATGTCTGAAATGCAAACACTCTGAAAAGCATAGGGGTGCTGAATGCGGTTATAAGCACCAAAAGAACAATGAGCACGGCTATAATTGTTGCAAAAAGCCTTGCTCTTATTCTGCTGAGTCTGATTTTTGAAAAACCACTTTTCAAGCTGTTTTACACCTCAATCTTATATCCTACACCGTAAACCGTTTTAAGATGGGTTTCGCCCCATGAGCCGAGCTTTGTTCTCAGACGGGCAACATGGGAGTCAACCGTTCTTGCATCGCCAACAAAATCAACACCCCAGATGCTGTCCAAAAGCTGTTCTCTTGAATAAATTCTGCCGGGGTTTCCTGCAAGCTTCACAAGAATATTGTGTTCCTTAACGGTCAGTTCAAGTGTTATGCCGTCAAGAGTTATTTTATGGGCAGGAATGTCTATCACAAGGCTGTTTATTGCGATGATTTCTTTTTGAGAAGATGACGGAGTTGCATTCTGCGACCTTTTGAGAAGAGCTTCAACTCTTTTAACGAGGATTATGGGGCTGAAAGGCTTGGTCACAAAATCGTCTGCTCCGCTTTCAAAAGAGCGCAGCTCGTCAAATTCCTGGCTTCTTGCAGTAAGCATAAGCACGGGAATTGAGCTTGTTTCTCTGATTTTGCGGCAGACTTCCCAGCCGTCAGCTTCGGGCA
>JBGVNA010000167.1:0-23127 GCA_045125175.1 Acutalibacteraceae bacterium | reverse complement strand
AATCAGCAGGATATGTACGGCGATCTTGATTCGTTCCGTCTCATGCAGATGTTGGCTTCAATCGAATATGAGCAGGGTGTGCTCACAGAGCTTTTCAGCGGCTATTTTACCGAAGAGCTCACTATGGAAACACGTGCCGATTATTTCCTGAAGAACAGGCTTGGCGGTGTGAGCACAAGAGCGGATGTCCGCAATGCGGTTTACAATACATACACAGGCAACAAGCTTATTTCAACTCTTGAAGGAACAAAGGACTTTAACACTGATGATATCACAAAGCTCAGAAAGGCAAGCTGCTATGCTTTTGCGGATTATATCTGTAGCCTTGCGGGTGACTATGTTGAAGTAACGGAGAATCCTTATTTTACGGTTTTCTCGTCAGAAACTTCCACGCTTGCTCCCGGTGTTATTCAGAATATCAGACATGCAACCTCTGCCGATAACAAGCAGATGGTATATTATACTGCCACAGCTGATTTAAGCAGAGATGATGTTCATATTTATGCCAACTATAAGGATAATGACCCCTCAAAATGGGGCATGCAGACAGTTCTTGCGCAGGCAACTGCGGCTCAGAATAAATACGGCAACCCCGAAAGCGAGCATTACATTGAAAATTATAATGTAATAGCAAGCATCAACGGTGACGGATTTACAATGGCGACGGGTGAACCGGGCGGACTTCTGGTAATGGACGGCAAGGTATATCACGGAATTGACAAAGACGGCTTCTTTGGCATTCTTGATGACGGAACTGCGGTTATAGGCACAATGGATGAATATAACAGCGTTTATAAAGACAGAGTTAAAGAAGGTATTGGCGGTTTCGGTTCAACTCTGATTAAAGACGGTGAAATTTCAATAACCGCAACCACAAATTATTACACCAGCCGTGCAAGCCGAACAGCAGTAGGTATAACAAGAACAGGTAAAGTTGTATTTATGGTTCTTGACGGCAGACAGGAGCCTGTTTCCTGCGGTGGCAGCATGATTGAAATTGCTCAGATTATGTTTGATGCAGGATGCGTTCAGGCGATTAACCTTGACGGCGGTGGCTCAACAACATATGTTGCCAAGGTTGAGGGCGAAGATGAGCTTAGCGTTGTAAACAAACCTTCTGACGGCGTGCAGCGTTCGGTAAGTACCTCTTTGATGATTGTTTCAACAGCTCCCAGCTCAACAGCTTTTGACCATGCTGTTATTGAAAGCGAAACTGATTATTTAACCAAAGGTGCTTCTGTTCAGCTTGTTGCATCGGGTGTCAGCGCAACGGGAAATTCAGCAGAGCTTCCCGAAGGAACAGCTTGGGCTGTTTCGGATGAAAAATGGGGCACGGTTACCGAAGACGGCTTGTTTACGGGCTTAAGAAACGGTTCGGTTGATGTTTATTTGATGCTTGATGATGAGATTATCGGCACAAAAACAATGAACATCGTTAATCCGGACAGGGTATATTTCAGCAAAACAAATATAAATGCTACCTACGGAGTAGGAACGGAGCTGCCTGTTGTGGCTCTTTATGAAAACAAGCCCGTTGCAATTCAGGCAAGCGATATTGTTTTCACTGTCAGCAATCCTTCTGCCGGCTCGGTTGACGGATTTGTTTTCACGGGCACAGAAGGCTCGGGTGTTAAAAACGTAACCGTCACAGCTGCTTTGGCTGTTAATGAGGAAAAGACAGCAACCATTAATATTGCATTGTTTAATATGGGTGAAATCTCTTTTGATTTCGAAAATGCAATCGGCGGAGACCGTATTCTGGCGTGGGATCGAAAGGTGTCCAACTCCACAACGGAAGATAATGTTACCTATGAGATTGTGAATCCCGATGAGCCTATGGTAACATCCTATACCTTTGCGATTGATATGACACAAATTCCTGTTCCCGAGCGACTTGCGGATTTGACAACCATGCTTCCGGGTGCTGAGCTTGAAGGCGCATCTGCATGGACTTTCCTGCTTCAGCTTGCAGAGCGTGTCAGTGTGCTGACGGAGGTTAAACCCTCAATTCATGTTGACAAGAATTTTGACGTTGATTATTCCGAACTGACTGTTGTCAATGATTATTTTGAACTCAACGGAACGGAATTTGATGAGGAAACCAATACACTTACACTTACTCTGAATTGGAAGGATCAGACACAGGCGATTGATCCCGACATGGCTAATCCGCTTTGCTTGCTCAGCGGAATTAAGCTTACACCCAAAGAGGGAGCGGAATGGCCGAAAGACCGCCTTTCTGCAGTGAACTCCGGCGAAATAAGCTATAATGTTTATATGCGTGCAACGGCACTCTACTCTTTCTCTCAGAAGGCAGAAAATCAGCAGATTTACGGACTTTATCCTTTCATAAACCCGAATGATGAGAATGAAAAGGGCGGCTATTTCGGCGATGTTTATGCACAGTTTGAAGACAGCTATACTCTTTCAAAAGCCGTAAAAGACGGCTGGGTAAATGAGGACGGCGGCTTTGCATACTATGCTGACGGAGTGAGATATACAGGCGTTAAGCTGATTGACGGTTACTATTATGATTTCGGCGAAAACGGAATTAATATAGGTCAGACCGTCTACACGGGTATTTTCTATGACGAGGCAGACGGTGTTTACCGTTACTCAAAGCTTGGTGTTCTTGCTTCGGGATGGCAGATGATCGGAACAGACTGGCATTATTTCGATTCTTCCACTATGGCGGCTGTTTCAGGAACATTTGAATATACAGGCGAGATTACCTACGAGCTGGATGAAACAGGTAAGGTAGTTAAAGGCCACTGGGCAAAAACCCTTTACGGTTCAAGATATTATTACGGACCTGCTTATTATTGGAAGGGCTGGCAAACCATTGACGGCAAGGAATACTTCTTCGATAAATCATACCGACTTGAAAACGGATATGAATTAATTATCGAAAACAAAGTGTTTAATTGGTATTACTTTGACGAAAACGGTGTTTGCGACAGAACCGCCGTAATTCCTGACGGTTTTTATACTGACAGAAACGGCTACGGCTACAGCCAAAACGGTAAAGGTCTTGAAGGACTTCATCTCATTGACGGAGTTTACTATTGCTTCGATTATATGGGATATGCCAAAACAGGAAACCATGCAGGCAGACTTTTTGGCGATGATTACAAGGCTGTAACAGGTATAATCGAAAAAGACGGAGAACGTTACTATTATAATAACGGCAGAACAGGCACATACGGCCTTACCGAGTATAACGGCGACTATTACTTCGTTTATTGGGGCGGGGTAATAAAAACCGGAAAATATTATGTCAACACAACTAATTGCGATCTTCCCGTTGGAGAATACCTGTTCGGAGAAGACGGCAAGCTGGTAACCGGATTTGTTGAAGAGAACGGTCAGAGTTTTTATTATTACAACGGTAAGCTTTGCACAAACGCGCTCGTTGAGAGCAACGGCGATTATTACTATATAAACGCCGAGGGCAAAGTTAAAACAGGCAAGCAATATGTTACTGTTTCATACTGCGATCTTCCTGCAGGCAGGGATTACGAATTCGGTGCAGACGGAAAAATCCTTGACGGAATAGTAGAAAAAGACGGCATTCTTTATTACTACGAAAACGGTAAAACAGGAGCAATCGGTCTTACCGAATATAACGGCGATTACTATTACGTTTATTGGAACGGCGTTATTAAAACCGGTAAGCAGTATGTTGAAAAAACTCTCTGTGATATTCCTGCGGGCAAAGAGTATGAATTCGGCGCAGACGGCAAGATGCTTCGAGGTATAATCGAAATTGACGGAACTCTTTATTACTATGATAACGGCAGAACAGGCACATACGGTCTTACCGAATATAACGGCGATTACTATTATGTATACTGGGGCGGCGTTGTCAGAACAGGCAAGCAGTATGTCGGTAAAACACTTTGCGATTTACCTGCAGAAAAAGAGTATGAGTTCGGTGCAGACGGCAAGATGCTTCGTGGTATAATCGAAATTGACGGAACGCTCTATTTCTACAATAACGGCAGAACAGGCACATACGGTCTTACCGAATATAACGGCGACTATTATTATGTATACTGGGGCGGTGTTGTCAGAACAGGTAAGCAATATGTCGGTAAAACTCTTTGTGATCTTCCTGCAGGCAAGGAATATGAATTCGGTGCAGACGGCAAGATGCTTCGCGGAATAATAGAAAAAGACGGTGTTCTCTATTATTATGTGAACGGCAGAACGGGTGCATACGGTCTTACCGAGTATAACGGCGATTACTATTATGTATATTGGGAAAGCGTTATCAGAACAGGTAAGCAGTATGTTGAAAAAACTCTCTGTGATATTCCTGCAGGTAAAGAGTATGAATTCGGTGCAGACGGTAAGATGCTTAACGGTTTTGTTACCAAAGAGGACGGTCTTTATTATTATCAAAACGGAAGAGCAACCGATTTGGGTCTGATTTATATTGACGGCTATTATTATTTCATCAGAGGCGGCGGACAGGTTGTTACAAATCAGACATATTATGTCTGGAAGACCAACGGCTTATCTATCAAGATGGAATATACCTTTGATGAATACGGACGTGCAATAATTTAATTTATATGCTTTAATCCCTGACTCTGATTTTCAGGGTTGGGGATTAAGGCTGATTGTTTTTATTGTTATACAAATCTGGAAAAGGGTGGCATAAGCTTTGCGAGATATCAAGGGCAGGCAGGTTTTCAACAATGCAAAATGGATAATTATCTGTAAAATTGCTCAGTCGGTTTTGCAGCTTATTGTCGGCATGCTGTGTGCCAGATATTTAGGTCCGTCAAATTATGGCTTGATTAATTATGCCGCATCTATCGTTGCTTTTGTGATGCCGATTATGAAGCTTGGCTTCGATTCAACAATGGTGTATGAATTGACTGAGAACCCGGAAAAAGAGGGTGAGATAGTCGGCACATCATTGCTGATGAATGTTATTTCAAGCTTTGCATGTATAGCAGGTGTCTTTTTGTTTGTGTCGGCTGTAAATGCCAATGATTCAACGGCAATTACCGTTTGTGTACTTTACAGTATTTCTTTGATATTTGCTGCAGTTGAAATGATTCAATATTGGTTTCAGTATAAGCTGATGTCAAAATATTCTTCAGTTGTAATGTTATGTTCCTATGTCGTTGTTTCAGCATATAAGATTTTTTTGTTGGTCAGTTCTAAAAGCATATATTGGTTTGCGCTGACAAATTCAATAGATTTTGGCGTTATCGGTATTTCTTTGGTTTGGTTGTATTTGAAAAAGAGTTCAAGAGGATTTTCTTTTTCATTTAATACAGCAAAACGCATGCTTTCTAAAAGCAAGCATTATATTTTTTCATCGTTAATGACGGTTGTTATTCATAACACCGACCATATAATGCTGACAACAATGGTCAGCAAAGAGGAAAACGGATATTATACGGCGGCAATTACCTGTGCCACTGTTGCGCAGTTTGTCTATACGGCGATTATTGATTCTTTCAGACCTCTTATTCTCTCTTGTAAAAAAAGCGATAAGAAAGAGTACGAAAAAAATGTTTCCAGACTCTATTCTGTTATAACTTATTTAACTATAGCGCAGAGTTTTGTGTTTACAATATTTGCAAATCTGATTGTAAAATTACTTTATGGGGAGGACTATTTGTCCTCGGCATCCATTTTACAACTTCTGGTTTGGTATCTTGTTTTTTCTGTTATGGGAACTGTTCGCAACGTATGGATTCTTGCAGAACAGAAGCAGAAATATTTATGGATAATCAATCTTTCGGGTGCAGTGCTTAATATTGTTTTAAATGCAATTATGATTCCTTATTGGGGGGCATGCGGCGCTGCATTGGCTTCTCTGCTGACGCAGTTTTTTGCGAATTTTGTTCTTGGATTTATTCTCAAGCCAATCAGAGAAAACAATCGGCTGATGCTGATAGGCCTCAATCCGAAATTTGTTATTAAAGAGAGCAAAAGCATGCTTGTTCTTTTAAAAAAATCAGATAAAAAGAATTAATTTGAAAATATTTTTTCGCAGAAAAGCTTCTGCGGAATTTAAGGAGATATAAAATGGATAATAAGGATAATGAAATAATCCGTTTGGATCAGGATGAGAGCGGAATTGTCAATTCGCCTGAGGAAAATGAAGGCTCTCATTATTCTCACGGTGACCATCATCATCACAGCCATCATCACCATCACTCAAGAAAAAGACGAAATTCAAAAAAAGAAAAAGCAAAGAGATTTTTAAAACGTAACAAGTATAAAATTGCAAATATATTTGTAACGGTTTTGTTTATTTCAATATTGGCTGCTCTGGGCTTTATGCTGGATAAACACGGCTTTTCAAAGAAAGATGATTCATCATCACCTTCGGTTTCAACAGGTGTTGAGATAACGGATTCAACTTTACAGCTTGAAATTCCTCTGTTTAAAAATGATATTGTTCTTGTGAGCCCTGCGGTTGCTAAGTACATGGAGTCTGACATTTCTGTTTCAGCAAGCGACGTATATGATTATTATGCTGCTCTCGGAAGGCTTGATACGGGCTTGCCCGTAACGCTTTGGTACAGCATAAAAGGCATTCCCTCGGGCTATACGGTAAGAAGTGCTGAGCTTTTTGTTTCTGAAAACAGCGATTTCAAGTCACCTCTTGTTTTTTCTCTTTCAGGCGATGAAACAAGTGTTGATGTTTATAATTTGAAAACGAATAAACAGTATTATTACAGATTTGTTCTTTCGATTTCAAACGGTTCAAAAACAAGTGTTGACGGAAACTTTAAAACCGCAAACACTCCAAGAATGCTATCGATTGACGGTGTAGGTAATATCAGAGATATCGGCGGCTGGAAAACACTTGACGGAAAAACCGTTCGTCAAGGTCTTCTATATCGCAGCACGGAGCTTGACGGCGCAGTTGATTCTAAATATACAGCCACATCTTCCGGAATAAACACTTTGTTGACTGTTCTGGGAATTCGCACAGATATGGATTTGCGCTATGAGAGCGAAAATAAAAACGGAACTCATGCTCTCGGTGCAGGCGTTGAACATACATATTATAATTCCGGAATGTATTCGGATATTTTTACCGATGCAGGAAAAACCGCAACCCGCAAGATATTCTCTGATTTGGCGGATGAGAGCAATTACCCCGTGCTGATTCATTGCACACACGGAATGGACCGAACGGGAACGATTTGCTATTTGCTTGAGGCACTCCTCGGTGTCAGCGAAGATGATTTGATGCGTGATTATCAGCTTTCCGCATTCTATCACGGCAGCTGGTGGAGCCTCGATCAGATGAATGAATTTATCGGAAGACTTAAATCCTACGAAGGCTCAAATATGCAGGAAAAGGCAGAAAGCTATCTGCTTTCAATCGGTGTAACACCTGCTGAAATAGCAAGTATCAGAGAAATATATCTTGAAGGTTAATTTAAGGGAGAGTAAAATGAGAAACATTAAAATTATCAATAACGGTTGGCTTTTTTCAAAGAATGCAAAAACAGCGCCCTCATCGATTCCCACAGGATGGGAAGCACTTGATTTGCCCTTCACATGGAACGGCAAAGACGGTCAGGATGGCGGAAATGACTATTACAGAGGAACTTGCTGGTTTGTAAAATTGCTCAAAGCGGAAGATCTTCCCGATGGTGAGGTTAAATATCTTCAGTTTGACGGCGTGAATTCTTCATGCGAGGTTTTCTGGAACGGTAAAAGCATAACAAAGCATGACGGCGGTTATTCAACCTTCAGAGTAAAGCTTGAAAACATCGAAGAAGAAAATATTCTTGCTGTTGCGGTTGATAACTCACCCAATGACAAGGTTTATCCTCAAAATGCCGATTTCACATTCTACGGCGGTATCTATCGTGATGTAAGTGTTATAGGCGTTCCCGAAAATCACTTTGACCTTGATTATTACGGTGCTCCGGGAATTATGGTTACTCCCAAAATCGAGGGCAAGGATGCAGTTGTTGAAATCAAAACTTTTCTTGAAGATGACGACGACTGCAAGGTAAGATATGAAATCATTGCCGACGGCGAGGTTATCGCAACGGCCGAAGAAGACGGCGATGACAAGGCAAAAATCAAAATTGAAAATGTTCACCTTTGGGACGGTTTGAAAGACCCTTATCTTTACACCGCAAAGGCAACTCTCATAAGTGACGGAAAAGAGCTTGATGAAGTTACAGCACGTTTCGGCTGCCGTACCTTTGAAATTGACCCTCAGAAGGGCTTTATTCTCAACGGCAGAGAATATCCGCTCCGAGGTGTGTCACGCCATCAGGACAGACCCGATATCGGTAACGCACTTCTTCCCGAGCATCATAAGGAAGACCTTGATCTCATTCTTGAGGTAGGCGCAACCACAATCCGCCTTGCTCATTATCAGCATTCACAGGTTTTCTATGATCTTTGTGACGAGGCAGGTCTTATTCTTTGGGCTGAAATTCCTTATATTTCAAAGCACATGCCCAACGGCTATGACAACACTGTTTCGCAGATGAAGGAGCTTATTTCACAGAATTATAACCACCCCTCAATCGTTGTATGGGGACTTTCAAACGAAATCACAATCGCAGGTGCAGCCGACCCCGACCTTATCCGCAACCACAAAAAGCTTAATGAGCTTTGCCATGAAATGGATAAAACCCGACCCACAACAATTGCTTCAGTTACCATGTGCCCCATTGATGCCGAGTATGTTCATATCAGTGATGTTCTCTCATATAACCACTATTTTGGCTGGTACGGCGGCACAACCGATATGAACGGTCCTTGGTTTGACGATTTCCATAAGAAATATCCCAATAAAGCAATCGGTATCAGCGAATACGGCTGTGAAGCTCTTGACTGGCATACCTCAAACCCCACACAGGGCGATTATACCGAGGAATATCAGGCATATTACCACGAGGAGCTTATCAAGCAGATTGCCGAGAGACCCTATCTCTGGGCAACTCACGTCTGGAATATGTTTGACTTTGCTGCCGATGCACGTGCCGAGGGCGGCGAAAACGGAATGAACCACAAGGGTCTTGTGACCTTTGACAGAAAGTATAAGAAAGATTCTTTCTATGCATATAAGGCATGGCTTAACCCTGAGCCGATGGTTCATATCTGCGGCAAGCGTTATGTTGACAGAGTTGAGGATGTAACAAAGGTTACCGTTTATTCAAACTGTGCAGAGGTTGAGCTTTTTGCAAACGGCGAAAGCATCGGTAAGCAGGCAAAGGGTAAATATCCCTTCTTCTACTTTGAAGTGAAGAATGCGGGCGAAACAACCCTCACCGTCAAAGCGGGCGAGCTTGAGGATACTGCAACAATCCGCAAGGTTGATAAGCCCAACGAAGCATATATCATGAAAGAAGAGGGCGACGTAATCAACTGGTTTGAGATTAATACGCCTGACGGATATTATTCAATCAATGACACAATCGGCGATATTATGTCCACCCTCGGCGGCAAGCTTGCTGCTGTTAAAATCCTCCTCAAGGTTAAGAATGCCATGTCCTCGGGCAAGTCAAAAGACGGCAAGAAGGGCGGCGGACTTGAGGTTGCAGGCTTCCAGTTGAGCATGGGTATGATAAAGAATATTTACGGCATGGCAAAAGGCTTTACCGTTAAGCGTGTTTTCTCAATGCTTGGCGGAAAATTCAGCAAGGAGCAGATTCTTGAAATCAACGCTTTGCTGAATAAAGTTAAAAAACCTAAAAAGTAAAATGAAACGGGGCTGAAATCAGCTCCGTTTTTATTAATATAAGTAAGTATTTACTTTTTCATATCGCAATGATAAAATAAATAATGTGTTCAGTTTAATAATTCGTTTTCAGGAGGAATTTAAAATGAAAAAACTGCTCGCAGTAATATTGCTTGTGCTGATAATTTCTTCCGCTGCATTTGTTACGGCATTCGCAGAGCCGGGTTTTGCTTACGGTGAAGATGTTCTTGCAGCTTTTGCTCCCGAATGGGAGAAAATTCAGGCGGATGAAACCGTTATTTCGCTCACTCCCGGTGCCCAAATCGGTGAAGTGGGCTTTGCGTGGCTTTCTGATGAAACGGATACCGATGCTTCTTTCAGAATATCGGAAAACCGCGATTTGTCGGATTTTACAGAATTTGAGGTTACAACAAAAAATGCAATTTCGAGCTGCAAATCAAATAAGGTGACCGTAACGGGTCTTGAAGAAGGCAAAACTTATTATTATTCATATACCGAAAACGGTGTGTGGAGCGAGCCCGCCGCTTTTACCGTTCAGCCTGATGAAGAGTTTACAGTTTTATATGTTTCGGATGCTCAAATCGGGCGTTCGGGTGATGAAACTCTTGAAGAGGTTCTTATCCGTGACACCTGCGGCTGGAATTATACGGTTGAAAAAATGCTTGCCCAATATCCAAATGCGGCATTTGCAATTTCGGGCGGAGATCAGTTTCAGTCACCTGACAGCATTACGCAGATGAGGGCATATCTTTCTCCCGAAAAGCTCCGTTCACTCCCTGTAGCAAACACCATAGGCAACCACGATGACGACTCAACACTTTACGGAGAAATTTTCAATAATCCCAACGAGGTTTTTGAGCTTTTTGCAAGTGATGCCGGAACGGGATATTATTATACTTACGGCGATGCGCTTTTTATTGCGGTTAATTCTAATAACACTTCTCTCAGCGATACCGCAAGAGTTCTGCGAACTGCCGTGAGGGCTCATCCCGATACTAAATGGAGAATTGTGACCATGCATCACAACCCTTATTCGGCTTCCTTCAGCGATGAGGAATATTCGGATACAAGGCTCGTTTTCTCATCACTTTATGATTGCTACGATATCGATTTGGTTCTGAGCGGTCATGACCATTTATATTCGCGAACCGAAGTTATGCATGGAGGTAAAATATCGCAGGGAGAGGGAAATGTTTATGTTCAGTCTTCATCAGCTTCGGGCAGCAACTACGACCCGTTACCCGATGAGCTTGCGTCCTTTACCGTTTCTGCGTTTGATGTGAGAGTGCCTACTTATACGGCACTTGATTTCACGGATGATGCAATTATCGGAACAACCTACCGCACGGATACCGATGAAATAATTGATTCTTTTGAGGTGACGGATAATGTGTCAAATTCAGATACAAATATATTTGCCGTTGTTTTCTCAATATTCAGAACCTTTTTCTCAATGATTTAATTTAAAGGTAACATTTTTTATTGATTTAACTGATGACAAAACAGAAAATGTGATATATAATAACACCATGTCCACTAAAGGAGAGATAATATGAGTGATAAAATAATAAAATGCGGCGTTGTAGGTCTCGGAAGAGGAACAGCCGTTGCAAGATGTCTTAAAGGGCTTGAAAACGCAAAGCTCGTTTCTGTTTGCGACCATAATCCTGCTATTCTCAAATCAGGCTATGAAGAGCTTTCTGAAGTTATGAACGACCCCGATATCGTCCGTTTCAGCGATTATGATGAATTCCTTAAATCGGATATTGATGCCGTTATAGTTGCAACCGAAGCTGTGTATCATGTGCCTATTGTTACCAAGGCTTTTGAAGCGGGCAAGCATGTTCTTTGTGAAATTCCCTCGGTGAATTCCGTTGAAGAAGCAAGAGAGCTTAAAGCGGCTGTTGCTGCTCACCCCGAGCTTACATATATGGCAGCCGAGAATTGCTGTTACTGGGCTTTTATTGAAACATGGAAGAAGATGAATGAGGACGGCTTGTTCGGCGATATTGCCTATGCAGAGGCAGAATATCTTCATGCCCTCAATCCCGATGAATTTTCACCCACATATTATCCCGAGGGTCATTGGAGAACATATCAGCCCGCTATCAGATATCTCACCCATGAGCTTGGTCCCTTGCTTTATGTTATGAATGACCGCTGCGTGAGCGTAACATGCATGGAAGCAGATGTTAATTATGATCCCTATACTCCCGAAAGAAAAGAAACGGGTGTTGCCCTCTTTAAAACAGCTAAGGGAGCTGTTATCAGGTTGCTTGTAAGCTTCGGCGCATACACAAGCTATGATCATAACTACCGTATCTGCGGCACAAGGGGAACAATTGAAACAGACCGTACCAAGGTTGTTGACAATGCTCATTCGCTTGCAAGCCTCCACAGCATTCCCGGAACTTTCAATGCCAACTCAAAAATTGATATACCCGTTACAACCTGCTACGAGGGTGAGGATTCAAGCGGTCACGGCGGCGCAGATGCAAAAATGGTTAAGGATTTCATAACCTGCCTTGTTGAAGGCAAAAAGCCTGCGCTTGACGTTGACTTTGCAATTCAGATGACATTGCCCGGCATTCTTGCCCATGAATCAGCTGTTCAAGGCGGTATGCCCATAGAAATCCCCGAAATTTAAATGGTGAGGGAAATTTTATGTCAGCAATTTTTTTGATGATTAAAAATATTTTTCATGCGGCGGTAGCAGTTGTTATGCTTGTTCCGATTATGCTTACAATGGGCGATGCAGGCAACCCTGAAACCCCGGTTGAAACATATCCCGGGTCGGATAATCCTTATATAACGGAATACCTTGACCCCGATATTTCAGCACACCGTTCGGGAGCAGGGATTGCTCCGCAGAACACCCTTATGGCTTTTGAGAATATTATAAAGCAGGCAGATACTCTCGGCGTTGATACTCTTGAATTTGATGTTCAGATTACTGCTGACGGCGAGCTTGTTCTGCTCCATAATCTTACATATGATGACACCTCAAATGCCGTTGAAGCCTTTGGCAGAAAAAACGTTTTTGTGTCATCGGTAACACTTGAAGAAGCGCAGGTGCTTAATCTCGGCGAGAACTTTAAGGTTAACGGCGAATATCCTTACAGAGGCCTGAGAGGGGATGATATTCCTTATAATCTCAGGGTTGTTACCTGCGACGAAATAATTGATTATGTTGAGTCTAACAGCAACGGCAGGGAATATAAATACGTAATTGAAATAAAAAGCATAGGTATCAACGGAATGAAAGCGGTTGATAAGCTTTATTCAATCATTTCAGAGCGCAATTTGCAGGGCAGAGCAATCTGGTCAACCTTTGCTCCCGATATTTCATCTTATATGAAAATAAAATATCCCGATATGCCCCGCACGGCAGATGCCATTGAGGCAATTCAGTTTTATTTTTACTACAGAATGAACTGGGAGCTTTCAGATGTGAGCCCCTCTTATGTTGCTCTGCAGATACCCTACGGTTCAAGTGCTTTTGATAATATCATTAACCTCGGCACAAGAGAAATGCTGAACTATGCCCACTCCAACAACATTGCCGTTCAGTATTGGACTATAAACAGCGAAGAAGAGGTTGTTACTCTTACCCGAAACGGTGCAGACTGCATTATGACGGATTATCCGCAAATGGCATATGAAGCTGTGCAGTCATGTCAATAGCATGAATTTGACGGCGGACACTGAAAGGTGTCTGCCGTCTTTTGGTGATGCGGTAAAGTTATCTTTCAATTTTTAAAAGTTCACAATTTGTTAACAAAAAATAATTCACATTTTTTGCTTTTCCGTTGTTTTCTTAAATGGATATTATCGAAAAAAGGAGGTATTTACGGCTTTGTCAGAAAAACAGAATAAAACAGAAGAAGAAATCAAAGAGCTTGTCAGTAAATACAGTTCCTTAATTTTCAGAATATCTTACTGTATTCTTTGCAATACGGAAGATGCAGAGGATGCTGTTCAGGAAACCTTCCTGAAATATATTACAAAGGCCCCCGAATTCAACAATGAAGAGCATCGGAAAGCGTGGCTTATAAAGGTTTCGGCAAATATAAGTAAAAATATGCTTATGTTCCGCCTGAGAAGAGAAACGCTCAGCATAGACGATGTGAAAAATTTAGGCGTCAGCGAAAATGATTATGCAACGTTTGAGCTTATAATGAGTCTGCCCGCAAGGCATAAGATTGTGATGACTCTTTATTATGTTGAAGGCTACAGAAGCAAAGAAATTGCAGAAATAATCGGAATAAGCGAAGAAGCCGTCAGAAAGCGTCTTCAAAAAGGAAGAGAATTGCTCAAACAAGAATTTGAAAAGGAGGAATTGATGTGACTGACCGTTATATCGGGGAATATATAAGATTAATCGGTTCGGTTTCGCTTAATCAGTCCAAGAAAGAACACATTGTGGATTATATTGTCCAAAAGAGCGCAGAAAGAAAAGATTTATCCGGAAAACATTTTGTCGCAGCATCAGCTGTTGCTGTTTTGGCTATCGGCACATTTTTGATTGCCCGCGGAATGAAGCAGGATATAAATATAATGTGAGGTAAAAATGAAAAAGATAATAAAAAATCCGTTTTTAAAATGTGAGAACAGTAATCAGCCTCTCGGCTTTGATGTTCCGGACACTTCAATGTTCGGAATGCTCAAAATTTCAGCAGAAAATCAGCCTGACTCGTTGGTTTATGAATATTTCGGAACTAAATGCACATACGGAAACATTGTTAAAAAAATCGAAGAAATTTCAGGTGCATATTATGCCTTAGGCGTTCGTAAAGGCGATATCGTTACTATCGTTATGCCCAACACTCCTGAAGCGGTTATCAGCATTTATGCTCTTAACAGAATCGGTGCGGTTTCCAACATTCTTCATCCTCTTTCGGCACAGGAGGAGATAAAAAATCATATAAACAGAGTTGAAAGCAAGGTTTTGCTTTGCGTTGATATCTGCAGCGAAAAAATTGCTAATATTATTGACGGAACAGCTCTTCAAAAGGTTATCGTTGCATCTGCAGGCGATTCAATGCCCGTTATAATGAAAAAGCTTTATGCTCTCAAATGCATGAAGAATTTTAAGTATGACAAGAGTGACAGCAGATATATTTCATGGAAAGAATTTTCCGGAAAATCAAAAGCAGTTGCTGAATACTGCCCCAAGGGCGATGAAAACAAAGAGGTTGCAATTATACTCCACAGCGGCGGAACAACCGGCACACCCAAGGATATCATGCTGTCAAACTACAACTTCAACGCATTTGGAATTCAGGCAGTGCTTACATTAAGAGATGTTAAAGCAGGCGATAAAATTCTCGCAATTCTGCCGATTTTCCATGGCTTCGGTTTGGGTGTTTGCGTTCATGTTTCATTCTGCTTCGGCGCATGCTCTGTTTTGATTCCGCAGTTTGATGCCAAAAAATTTGCAGGAATTCTCAAAAAGAATAAACCCACAATGATTTTTGGTGTTCCCACTCTTTATGAAGCATTGATTAAAGCAGAGGGTACTGATAAGATTGATTTCTCATTTCTTAAATATGCCGTCAGCGGCGGCGATATTCTGCCCGAAAAGCTTGAAAAAAGCGTTAATGAATTTTTGGCTGCTCATAATTCAAACATTAAAATCTGCGAAGGCTACGGCATGACCGAGGGTCTTGCTGCTCTTTGCCTTTCTGTTGGTGAAAATTATAAGTCAAGAACTATCGGAAAGCCTCTTATCGGAACGGAAATGTGTGTTGTTGAACCGGGAACGGTTAATGTTCTTCCTGCAGGCGAAGACGGTGAGCTCTGCGTAAGCGGACCTACCGTTATGATAGGATACAGAAACAATCCCGAAGAAACATTAAATACTTTGCGTGTTCATGCTGACGGAAAAACATGGCTCCACACAGGTGACATGGCGGCTATTGATGAAGACGGATTTATCCATTATAAGCTCAGAATAAAGAGAATGATGATAACATCAGGCTTCAATGTTTATCCTACTCAGATTGAAAGTGTTATAGAAGAGCTGGATTTTGTTGATAAATGTGTTGTTGTTTCAATACCTCATCAGTATAAAAAAGAGGTTGCAAAGGCATATATCGTTCTCAAAAACGGAAAAGAAAAAAGCGATGCAACCAAAGAGGAAATCCGTGCATATTGCAAAAAGAAGCTTATGCATTACAGCGTGCCTTATAAGTATGAGTTCGTTGATATTCTTCCCAAAACAGCCTATAACAAGATAGACTTCATGAAGCTTCAGAGAGAAAGCGCAAAGGAGGCTGTTCTCTGATGGTGAAAAAACCGAGAACATGGGGCTACAGACTGCTTGCACCCATACTGCTTGCTCTGTTTTCTCTTTACTACAGCCCCAAAGTGTTCGGGAAAGGCAACATTCCCAAGAAAGGCGCTGTTTTAGTTTGCAGCAACCATAAGCATGTTCTGGACCAGTGTCTTGCGGCGCTTGCAACGCACAGACCGATAAACTATATGGCGAAGTCAGAATATTTCAAGGGTTCTTTTGCGTGGTTTTTTAAGCTTGCGGGTTGCATATGCGTTAACCGAAACGGACATGACGAAGAGGCAAAAGCATTAGCAAACGCTGTGCTTTCAAGCGGAGGCGCGTTAGGTATCTTCCCCGAAGGAACAAGAAACAAAACCAATAACCTGATTGGCGAATTCAAATACGGTGCGGCTTCTCTTGCCTGTAAAAACGAGGCAATGATAGTGCCCGTTGCGGTTACCGGTGAATATAAGTTCAGAAGCAAAACTCTTTGTTCAAGAATAGGCAAACCCTTTTCAACAAAGGGTATGACCGTTGAACAGGCAAATAACCGCCTTCACAGTGAAATTGTGAAGCTTATAAATGAAAATCTTGCCGAGGGCTACGGCACTCCGGAAGAATTTGAAAGAGCGAAGCAGTATTCGCTTTCAAAGAATGCATGATTATTGAAAAACGCAGCTGATACAAATTGTATCAGCTGCGTTTTTGGCAAATACGGTAAAAAGCCGAAATTTGTAAGGTATGTTGGTGCATGTGCTCATAAGGGGGCATTATAAATTGAGCAACTGTTTTTTCTTTTCGTCAAATTCTTCCTGTGTGATTGCGCCCATATCAAGAAGTTCTTTGTATTTTTTGAGTTCATCAGCAGATGATTTGTCTGACGGTGCAGATTCATTTTCGCCCAAAAGGCTGATGTTGGTGGAATTGCACTTCGGACATCTGCTGTAATCGCGAATTTTTGCCATTTCACTGTTGGCGTTCTGGTTGTTTACTGCACCTGCTATCCAGTTTCCGGATAATGCACCGGCAACGGTTCCAACGCTTGACAACGCCGCACTTTTGGCTGCTTTTTGGTTTTCTTTCAGATCCTTGCCTGTGAAGCAATAAATATTACCGCAGACGTTGCAGCGTATTCTGTATTCCTTAGATTCTGCATCAAAGGGTGTTTCGGCTTTTGTGTATTGTGCTTTGGGAATGCTTTCGTCGCATTTCTCTGTTACGGGAACGTCTTTTATGTTTGCACGGAACCGCTCCAAAGCTTTTTCAAGCAGCTTGTAATTGGCTTTCTGCATTGTGACTGCGGTTAAATCGTTGTCATTGAAGTCCTGCCCGGTTTTGGTGAACAAACGAGTGTTATTTACGATTACGCTGAATTTTCCGGCACTCATAAATGACGGTGATTTCAAAACGAATCCCGTTATGCTGTCAAACGGTATTTCCAGATTTTTGAGACCCAGGGTTTCGTTTGCCCAGCCTGTTCGTGAATAAATAACAAGTTGTTTTTCAAAGTTGAAAAGCACGCTTGTCTGGGCATTACACTTGATTAAATAGTTTTCCATGTCAGTTCTCCTTTGTTTGTTTTTGCGGAATCCACAAAATCAAATTTTTCTGTCAAACCGCACCGATTTATCTCCGCAAAATAAAAAAGTGCGCCAACCGAAGCTGACGCACATAAAACGCAAACTCCGATTGTCGCCAAACAAACTTAAACAGAATGGGGATAACAATCCAAGCCATAGTATTTAATGGAATTTGCATTTTTGTTAAATTCGTAAATACTATGACCAAATAAAGGTATAATTATCCTTATAAAAAGATAAAATATCCCCTTGTTATCTGCTTATTAAGTTTGTTTGGCATAATTAGTATATCACAAGAGTTTGCATAATTTCAATATATTTATAAAAAATCCCACTTGACATCTTTGCAGTTTTTAAACTGAAAGTGTCATAGTGGGTAAAATACTTTGATATAAAAATAAAAAATTGAGTATTCACAGGTAAATCCCTTATGAATACTCAATATGGTTGCGGAGACAGGACTTGACTCGCGCGCCTGCGGGCGCTTGGTCGCTCGCGGTCACAACAGTCCACCGGACTGTTGCTCTGTACCGCTCGTCCTTCAAGTCCTGTCAGAATAAAAAAACAACAGCCGACCAAAGTCGACTGTCATTTTCTGGTTGCGGAGACAGGACTTGAACCTGCGACCTCCGGGTTATGAGCCCGACGAGCTACCAACTGCTCTACTCCGCGATATCTTATTTGTAAGTGCTTTATAATTATACACGCTTTTGTGAAAATGTCAAGGGGTTTTATAAAAAAATACAAATAAATCTGATTTTGTTTATCCTTACCAATATTATATGTTGCTCTTTTGTCATTATGCACAGAAAATTTTCGTAACCTTATGCCGTTATGACAATTGACACTTAAGCTTTCAACATGGTATCATTAAATAGTCTTTACAATCACAGCATGAAACCGAAAGAGAGATGATAAAAATGTCCTCTGCAGATAACACGGCTGTTAAAGAACGTGAGGTTCCGGTTGAACAAAAAGAAAAAAGATATGTGCGTCCGCGCGAGATTGCGGCATATGCTCTGACTTCCTACGGCATTAATAATCTTACCTCGTTTATCGGATCGACGAAGCAATATTTCATGATGAGCTTTATGGGCCTTACAGGTAAGCAATACGGTTTGCTTGGAACGGTGTCAACGGTCTGGGATGCTCTGGATGACCCGATTTCGGGTATGGTTATTGACCGCTTCAGAACAAGATGGGGTCGGCTTCGTCCGTTTCTTATTCTTTCCATGCCGTTTTGGGCGATTGCATCAATACTGTTTTATGTTGTGCCCAACTCATTTACATCAACGCAGATTTTTGTTTATGCGCTTGCCGCAACTATTGTTTACGGCATCGGATTTTCATATTTAAGCGGCTGGGAATTGCTGCTTTATAACATGACCCCGAATACGGGTGAAAGAGGTACGCTGATTGCGACGCAGAAGTTCGTTAATCTTTTCACATGGCTGCCGTCGCTTGTTCCTGTTTTTGTTGACTTCGTGCCCGGTGTAACCAACAATGCGGTTACCCAGCCCGAAGTATACAAGGGCTTTTCGATTTTCTTTGTTTTGGTTGCTGCGGCTGCTGCGGTTTACGGTTTTTTTGTGATGAAAGAACGTGTATCAATAGCCTCCAAGGATGAAATCAAACAGGTGGGCTTTTTCAGATCCGCAAAATCAATTCTTACCTGCCGACCTCTTTGGGCACTGCTTCTTTCAAGCTTTTTTGGCGGAATTAAAGGCGTGGGCGGCGCATCGGAGGACTTTTTCTGGCTTAACTGCACAGGCAGGCTTTCGAACCGTCTGCTTTGCAGTCTGTTCACGGGTATCCCCAACTACGTTATAACTCCCGTTGCCCCTTCAATTATCCGCAAATTCGGCTTAAGAACAACTGCGATATCAGCCGGAGTGTTCAGCGGAGTTGCATATACCGCCCTTTATTTCATCGGCTATAAACCAACGGGAAATTACTGGCTTGATTTTGCAATCGTAACAATCGGTCTTACCGTTTGCGGACTTCCGAATCATATTATGGGCGTTTGTGATCCGCTCCTTAAAGGCGATATGTATGACTATCTCGAATGGCAAAACGGCATACGCAATGAGGGTATAGTGAATGCGGTAATGGGTTACGTCAATAAACTGTCGTCGAGCGTTCATGCTCTGCTGTCAGGTGTTGTGTTTGACTGGATTAAATTCACTCCTCAGCAGGATGCTTTCGGCAATATTGTTCCTCATACAAATCCCAGTGTGCTCAAGGGAATTTGGGGCATCTTCTGCCTTGCACCCGCAGTTGCACGTTACGGATACGGACTTGCGCTGTTGCTGTTTAACATTCACGGCAAAAACAAGGAACGCATGCTTATTGAGCTTTCGGAACACAGAAATGCAAGAGCCGAAGCTAAAAAACAGGCACTTGAAGAAATTGAGAATACGGAGAAAACAAATGATTGATTTCAGAGAATTCAGAATATTCTCAGAAACTCCGCCGTCAAAAAAGGCGGCGGAGCTTTTTTCTGAGGAGATTAAAATGAGAACGGGCGAAATGCCTGTTTTGTGCGATAGCAGAAAAAAAGCCAATTTTATTTTTGAAGAAAACAGCGAAATCAGCCGTGACAGCTATAAAATTGACTGTTCGGCTGATGCCGTTACAGTTTATGCAAGCGGAATAAGAGGATTTATTTACGGCTTCGGTATGTTCTTGCGTAAAATTGTTCCCGTGTGCGGTGTACCTGTTCTTTCTGAAGATATTTCGGGCAGCTATAGCCCCGATAAATCAATAAGAGGCCATCAGATAGGCTACAGAACAACCCCCAACACCTATGATGCGTGGAGCTATGAGGATTACCGCCGATATTATCTTGATATGATGTTTTTTGGCACGAATATTGTTGAGCATATTCCTTATGAAAGAGGAGTTTCAAAGAGAAACCGCCTGATGAAATATGACGAAGAAGAATTTCTTGTTAAGGCATCCGAAATGGCGGATGAATATGACCTTAACGTTTCCCTTTGGCATCCCAACAATGACGGCGAAACCGTTGAGTTTGCCGCTGAAAGAAGAGGCAAGCTATATGAAACCGTGCCGAGGCTCGATGTTGTTTTTCCTCCCGGAGGAGACCCGGGCGAATACGGTGCGGATGAATTTGTGCTTCGTTGTAAAGAGATTTCAAAAGCACTTAAAAAGGTTCATCCGAATGCTCAGATGTGGCCCTCTGCGCAGCAGCCCCATTCTGTTCCCGATTGGGGAGAGGTGTTTGTTTCTGAAATGAACAAACTCCCCGATGAGATTGACGGCGTTATAACTGGACCGAATCATGCCTTTGACCTTGAAACATTGCGACGCAGGCTGCCATCAAAATATCCTATCAGGCTTTATCCCGATATAACTCATAATGTTCGCTGTGAATATCCCGTTCATTTTGACAGGGACGATTGGCATTTTGCTCTCACAACGGGCTTGAGCCGTGAATGCACTAACCCAAGACCCCGTGAATACCGACTTATTCATCGCCTTACCCGCCGCTATGTTGTGGGCTCGGTCAGCTATTCCGAGGGCATAACGGATGATGTCAATAAAATGGTATGGGCGGATATGGATTATTTTCCCGACTGCGATTTGAGAACATCACTGCTTGACTATGCACGCCTGTTTTTCTATGGCGCAGACCCTGAAGTGGTTGCTGACGGTATTCTTGCTCTTGAGCTTAACTGGCAGTGCGACCCTGCTGAAAATCCGACCATTGAAGCGACTCTTGAAGCCTTTGAAAATTTGCAGAAGGCATATCCTTTCCTTGGCGAAAACTGGCGTTTTCTGCAGCTTTATTTGCGTGCAAAATGCGATTGGGTACTTCGTAACAGAAGACTGTTTGAGCTTGGTTTAATTAAGCTTGCCGAAAAGGAAATCAAGAGCGGTAATATTAAGAATGCACGCAAAATTCTTGAGGCGGATTTTGATGAGAGGTATAAAAAAGAACGCTCGGATATAACCGAGATGTGCCAAAAACTCTTTGAGCTTATAGGCTTGCAGACTGATATTGAAAATTACTGCGCCGATAACTGGGAGAGGGGAGCGATTCTTGAAACAATTGACCTGCCTGTGACGGACAGAAAATGGCTTCTCGGCAGGCTTGATGAAGCCGCAAATACCGATGACCCCGCTGAATACATGAAGAAAATCATAAACCGCAATAAGGTGCGCAGCGATGAATATTATTTTTCTGTTGCTCTTAACGGCCTTGAGGAATGCGGAGCTTCTCAAAGCGGCGAAATATATATGAATTTCCAGGGGGACAGACCTAATGTCAATACGGGTGCAATGCCTGTTGCCATGTTCAAGGTTTATGACAATCTAACATTCAGATGTAAGGTGGGAGGCCTTGATTATGATGGTGATTACCGCCTTAAAATCACCTATATGAGCAGAAAAAATCCCGATTCCGTCAGCCATAAAATAACGGCAAACGGTGTTGCTATTTATGAAGGAGCTCAATTCGGCGGAGAAAAGGATGAGAAATTCGATTCTGCAATGCTTGCTCCCGATTTTGAAACCGCAAGCTACGTAATACCCAAAGAGGTTATTCATAACGGCTGCGTTGACCTCGAATTCAGCGAGCCTGATTCGGGCGTTATGTTCTGCGAATTTTGGATTACTCATGAGTGATATTAATATGCAGATAAAAATATATAACAGCTTGCCGAAAGAGGCAAGCGACATCAGAACCGAAGTCTTTATTAATGAGCAGGGCTTTGAAAATGAGTATGACAGCATAGACGAAACGGCAACTCACATTGTTATGTTCATCGGTGATATGCCTGTTGCAACGTGCAGAGTGTTTTGGAATGCGGAAATGAATTCATATGTGCTTGGCAGACTTGCGGTTTTAAAGGAACACAGAGGAAACAATATCGGTGCGTCTGTTGTTGAAGAAGCCGAGAATCATGTCAGAAAAACAGGCAAAAAACAGCTTATGCTCCACGCACAGTGCAGAATCACGGGCTTTTATAAAAAACTCGGATACAAGGAATTCGGTGATGTTGAATACGAGGAAGACTGCCCGCATATCTGGATGAAAAAAGAAATATGACAAAAAGCTCCGAGCTTAAAACTCGGAGCTTTTTTATTGTTTTGAACTTCTTTCGAGAAATTCCTTATAAAGCTGTTCTTTTCTTTCTTTTGTGTATTCATATGTCCAGAGCTGAAAAATTCCGTTAAAATCTTCAAAGGTTTCATCAGGCAAAACCTTCGTTTGGCCGAATTTGTAGGGCAAGGGAATTTCAACTGTTCCGTTTGAAGCTATGTAATATTCCTTGGCAATTTCTATCGCCACCCTGTTTGCCTCCTGCCTCGGAAGCTCTTCATAAAATTTGATTTCCGTTATCGGGAACAGAACGCACTCAGCATCCGCAAGGCGGTAGAATTCAGGCGAAGTGCCAGAGTGACCGTGGTGCGACATCTGCACAACGTCACATTCAAGATAATTGCCGTATCTGCTGACAAGCACCTTGTCGCTTTTGTCTGAGCAGTCGCCCGGAAAAAGCACCTTGCTGCCCTCGACAAACATCATTATTGCAGTT
>JBGVNA010000166.1:0-9567 GCA_045125175.1 Acutalibacteraceae bacterium | reverse complement strand
CGCAAAATTTTTATCTGCGGCGGATACATAGTTTGGGGTGTCACCGTTATGGCATTCTCCCTTATATTCCCCGAAAACGTTGCAAAAATCATGGGCACAACACCCGCAGCAGCCGTTTCTTCAACTGTTCTTCTTGTTATCGTCATGGACTGCATCATGACATTCATGGGTTCAACCAGTAATGATGCTGCTTTCAACGCATGGATTACCGACATAACCTCATCTTCCAACAGAGCGAAAACAGAATCAATCCTTGCACTTCTTCCCGTTATCGCAATGGTTGCCGTTACCGCTGCTTTCGGCTCTCTTTCAGGTAAATTCGGCTATCCCGTATGCTTTCTCGGCCTTGGCATCATCGTTTCAATCTGCGGTATAGTAGGCATCTTCTCAATAAAAGAATCAAGAACAGGCGTTAAAACCACGGCAAGCTTCGGTGAATGCCTTTCATACGGCTTCAGACCCTCTGTTATAAAGAACAACAAGAGCCTTTATATTTCTCTTGTCTGCATGGGAATTTTCTCAATTGCAAGCCAGATTTTCTTCCCTTATCTTTTCATCTACGTTGCACACTATATTGATATGGAAACATTAAAGCTTACAGTTCCCACAATTATTCTTGCAGCAGTTGTTATAATCGGCGCAATTGCAGCACTTATTTCCATTGTTCTTTTAAGCGATAAAAAAGGTAAAGCTCCGTTCCTTTTCCCCTCGGCAGCTTTCTTTATCATCGGACTCATACTTGTTTATTTTGCAGATAAAAATATAATCTACTTTGCTCTTTCGGCAGTTATCGCCATTGTCGGCTACGGCTTGCTTATGATTATGCTTAACGCAGCAATCCGTGACTTTACTCCCGAAGACAAAGCAGGTCAGCTTCAGGGCGTAAGAATGATTTTCTCTGTCCTTCTGCCAATGCTTATCGGCCCGAGAATTGCAGCAAAAATTACAGATATCTACGCAACCGCTCAATATGCAAACGACTACGGCGAAATGGTCAATATCCCTGCGCCCCACATATATCTCGGCGCTGCAATTGCAGGCGCATTCATCGTTATACCTCTCTTCTTCTTAGTGAAAGAATTCAAAAAAGAACATAACAAATAATATATGTAAAGGAGGAAAATAAAAAATGCATATTATTATTGTTGGCCTCGGAAAGCTCGGCATAACAATGACAAAACAGCTTGTTAAAGAGGGCCACAGCATCACTGTTGTTGACACAAACAATGATAAACTGACAACCACCGTCGATACCTATGATGTTATGGGTGTTTGCGGCAACGGCGCAACCTGCGAAACCCTTGAGCTTGCAGGTGCTTCAAAAGCAAAGCTTATTATTGCGGCAACCGCATCAGATGAGATGAACATACTCTGCTGCCTTATCGCAAACAGAATGGGCACCGAAAACACCATTGCCAGAGTACGTAACCCCGACTATGCCGCTCAAATGCAGTTTTTGCGTAACGAGCTGGGCATAAACATGATAGTTAACCCCGAATATGAAACAGCCAACGAAATTTCAAGAATCATCCGTTTCCCCTCAGCAGCAAATCTTGACTCTTTTGCAAGAGGCAAAATAGAAATCGCAAGCATACGCATTCATTCCGACAATGTGCTTTGTGACTCACCTATATATGACCTTCGCAAAAAAAGCAAAGCCAAGGTGCTTGTCTGCGCAGTTCAGCGAGATGAGGAAGTGTATATCCCCTCCGGTGACTTTATTATCAAATGTGATGACACCATCAGCATAACAGGCACAAGGGCAGAGCTTTCTCTGTTTATGAAGCAAACAGGTGTTTATAAGCAGAAAATTAAAAATGTTATGATTATCGGCGGCGGCAGAATAGGATATTACCTTTCAAAGCTTCTTTCGGGCACAGGCCGCAACATCAAGCTCATTGAGCAAAGCGATGACCGCTGTTACAATCTGGCAGACACATTGCCCGATGTTACCGTTATTCACGGTGACGGCACAGACCAGGATTTGCTTGATGAACAGGGTCTTGACCGCCAGGATGCTCTTGTTTCGCTCACGGGAATAGATGAAGAAAACATAATCGTTTCCATGTATGCGGAATCAAAAGGGATTAACAAAGTTATAACAAAGGTCAACCGTCATTCATATTCAATTCTGAACGATATCGGACTTGAAACAGTTGTTTCTCCGCAGATTGTTGCAGGTAATCTTGTTACCCGCTATGTCCGTGCGCTCCATAACTCTGCGGGCAATTCACAGATTCAAACACTTCACAAGCTCATCAACGGAAAGGTTGAAGCGGTTGAATTCATAGTCCCCGAAGGTGCAGGCTATGAAAATATTCCGTTCAAAGAGCTCAACCTTCTTCCGAATGTTCTTATAGGAAGCATTATCCGCAACGGAAAAACAATCTTCCCCGGCGGTGATGACGTTATGATGGCTCATGACAGCGTTATTGTTGTTACGGCAGGCAGAATTATCGAAGACCTTCACGATATTTTTGTCTGATCAGAGGGTGAAGCTATGAATTACAGAATGATATCATATTATATCGGCAGAATTCTTCTTATTGAAGCACTCTTGCTGATATTTCCCGCAATCGGCGCCATAATCTACGGCGAAGACACTTTGCTTTCGTTTGCCGTAACAATTGCAGCACTCACAATAACCGGCTCACTTGCAGTAGGAATAAAGCCGCAAAAAACAAATATTTACGCAAAAGCCGGCTACGCAATCGTTGCCCTGACATGGATTCTCATGTCATTATTCGGCGCACTGCCTTTCTATCTCAGCGGACATATCCCCAGCTTTACAGATTCGTTTTTTGAAACAGTTTCAGGTTTCACAACAACAGGTTCAACTATTTTAAGCAATGTTGAAGCGCTTCCAAAAAGTCTGCTTTTCTGGCGCAGCTTCACCCATTGGATAGGCGGCATGGGCATACTTGTTTTTGTTATTGCAATCATGCCAAAGACCGAAAGCTCTTCAATGCACGTTATGAGAGCAGAGGTACCGGGACCGACAGTAGGCAAGCTCGTTTCAAAGCTTCGGGCTTCTGCAAGAATTCTTTACGGCATTTACTGCGTTTTGACGGCAATTCAGATAATAATGCTCGTTGCCGGCGGCATGCCGCTTTTTGACAGCATCGTTAGCTCCTTCGCCACCGCAGGCACAGGTGGCTTCGGTGTCCTTAACAACAGCATCGAAGGCTATAACAGCCTTTATTCCGAAATGGTTATTGCCGTGTTTATGCTGATTTTCGGCATAAACTTTAACCTTTACTACATGTTCCTCATAAAACAAGGAAAGCAAGCAATAAAGAGCGAAGAGTTACGCTGGTATCTTGGAATTATTGCGGTATCCGTTATTATTATAGCCATAAGTCTTTTCACAACCAAGCATGACGGATTGGCAGAATCCTTCCGCTACGCATTTTTCCAGGTATCATCGATAATTACAACAACAGGATTTTCAACCACCAATTTTGACACATGGCCCATGATTGCAAAATTTGTTTTGGTTTTCCTTATGTTTATCGGCGCATGTGCCGGCTCAACGGGCGGCGGCATCAAGGTTTCAAGACTGATTATTCTTGTTAAAAGCAGCTTGCGAGATATAAGAAAAGCCATCAATCCCCGCAGCATTGAAACGGTTAAAATTGACCGCAAAACAGTTGAAGAACCGGTTGTAAAAAGCGTTTCAGTTTTTCTTTCAACCTATATGCTTGTAATGGCGGTTTCAATGCTTATAATCTCGATTGACGGCTTTGACTTTGAAACAACATCTACCTCTGTTATCGCCTGTATGGGTAATATAGGTCCCGGCATGGGGGCCGTCGGACCCTACGGTAACTTCAGCGATTTCTCCATGTTCAGCAAGCTTGTACTCAGCTTTGATATGCTTGCAGGCAGGCTTGAGCTTATCCCTATGCTTATGCTTTTCTCCCCCTATGCATGGTCAAGGAAATATTCATAATCTAAAAAACGGAGCTGTTTCAAATTCACGAAACAGCTCCGTAATTTATTTTATTTTTGTTATCTTATCGCCTTTTATAAGATACGCACTCTGTGCAAGGTCAATTATCGGTTGGTCATTGAGTGAATCCGTGTAGAAATTCTCTATCACCGCATCGGGATAATGCTTTTTGAAAGCCTTGACCTTATTCTCTCGAAAACAAAAATTTATAATTCTAAAATCATCTCTGTCCGTTTCTGTGGCAATGATGTTTTTAATATTCATTCTTCTTCCCATTTCTTCAAGCACAATATCAAAGCCGGCAGAAAGTATAACATCATCTTCTTTTCTCTGAGTAAAATAAAACGGTTTTATTTTTTTACAGTTTAAATCCCAGAATCTTTTGATATGACCCTCTAAATCCTCAATTGTGTGGCAGTAATCCTCAACAAGTGATGCGTAGTTATCAAGAGCCTCATCAATGGTTATCTTTTGAGCTTTGTAAAGCGCAAGTGCCTTCACAACACTCGGAACGTATGCAATCAGCTTTGGATCACGCTTCAAAAAATACAGAAAGAAATCTATTGCTGATTCACCTCTGTAGATTGTGTTATCAAAATCATATACATTCATTCTCATCACCTGCCGATTTTATTATATCAGTTCATCACGCAATGTTATTTCTGAAAAAGAATTATTTTTGCAGAGTTTAGTGCTTGTATTTTCTTTTGAGCGGTGATATAATAATTTGAATTTGAAATACGGAGAATAAAAATGAAATCTAAAATCTCAGACAGCAGCTTTTACAAAGCTTTCTTTACAATGACACTGACCATGGCATTGCAGAATCTCATTGTTTTCGGCGTTAATCTGGCAGACTCTGTTATGATGGGTGCATACAGCGAAACTGCGCTAAGCGGTATCGGCATATGCAACAACATTCAGTTTTTTCTTAACATGGCAGCATCGGGAATCTCCTCGGGTATGACAGTTATCGCCTCTCAATATTGGGGTAAAAAAGATAAGAAACCTATTTTTAAAGTTTCTGCGGTTGCGATGTGGCTCGGCATAATTTTTACGGGGCTGATTTTCGCTTTTGCCGCATTTGCTCCCGATATGCTTATCCGTCTTTTCACGGATAAAGAAGCTGTTATTGAACAGGCAGTGCTTTACCTCGATGTTATTAAACATACATATTTATTATATACCCTCTCTACCATTCTTCTTGCAATACTGAGAAGCGTTGAAACCGTAAAAATCGGATTCTATGTTTCGCTTTCTTCCTTTGCAATTAATATTTTCCTCAATTACATACTTATTTACGGAAAATTCGGTGCCCCTGAAATGGGAATCCGAGGTGCGGCAGTTGCAACACTGATTTCAAGAGCAATTGAACTTTTGGTTGTTGTTATATACCTTTTATTTATAGATAAGAAGCTGAAAATGCGCATAAAAGACTTGTTTGCAATTGATATGCAAATGGTCAAAGATTACTTCAAAACAGGCTTGCCCCTCATGATGAGCAGTGTTTCATGGGGAATCGCAATGAGTATTCAGGGCGCAATCATCGGCAGACTTATTGAAAGCGCAATTGCCGCAAACAGCATAGCAACAACGATTTTTCAAGTTGCAACGGTTATCTGCTACGCTTCAAGCAACTCCGCATGCGTTCTTATCGGCAAAACTATAGGCGAAAGCAAACCAATGGAAATTATTAAGCGCAGAAGCAAAAATTTGCAGCTTATATTCCTTGCAATCGGCGTTGTATCGAGCGGAATTTTATTGCTGACAAAGAATCTTATCATTGATTTCTACAATGCAACCCCTGAAACCCTTAAAACCACCAATCAATTTATTTGGGTGCTTTGTGTTACAATAATCGGCACGTCATATGAAGCACCCTCACTTTGCGGAATAGTTTCGGGCGGCGGTGAAACTTCGTTTGTTCTGAAAAATGATATTATTTTTATGTGGCTTATCGTTTTACCGCTTAGTGCATTAAGCGCTTTCGTTTTCAAATTCCCCGTTGTTGTTACCTTTGCCTGTCTGAAAGCAGACCAGGTGCTCAAATGCGCCGTTGCATTAGTTAAAGTCAACCGCTTCAACTGGGTAAAAACAGTTACAAGGGATAAAACCGCATAATAAAACACAAATGTTAATTTCCGTTGCTTGCTTAAAATGTATTACCGATGTATAATTGCAGTGATAGGGGGATTAATAATGCTTTCCGATAACATCAAGAATTACAGAAAAGAAAAAGGAATGTCGCAGGAGGAGCTTGCAGCCAGGCTCAATGTTGTCAGACAGACTGTTTCAAAATGGGAGCAGAATTTGTCTGTGCCGGATTCCGATATGCTCGTTAAGCTTGCGGAGGTTTTCGGGGTTTCGGTCGGCACTCTGCTCGGAGAAGAAAACACAAAGCAAGAAGAAAACTTCATACCTGGAATTCAGCAGGACAAATGCAGTGCATGCAGAAAAAAATCAAAAAAACGTAAGCTTATGACAACCGTTGCAGTTGTTTTGATAATTGCAGCATTCTTAATACTGTTTAACATTATTTTGGCATATTTTATTTATCCTTTCTGGAGGCAATCTCACTCAATCGGAATAATCGGCGGTGCAGACGGACCGACTGCCATATTGGTTGCAGATGTTTCCGCAGATATATTGTCAAGGATTATACAGATAGCCGCCGCATTTGTTTTGGTTGTTATTGCGGTTGTCATCATAAAAAAATCAAAAAAATAACACACAAATAAAAAGCGGTTTGCAAAGGTAAAAACCAATGCAAACCGCTTATTTTTTTATTCTGTTTTTTGCTTGGTGAGGTAACACGCCGTTATCCTGCATTCTTGGGGCTTGTTACCTTGGGCGGAGGAGCCATCTTGGCTCTTCTGCTGTTGGGGTTACGTTCAATCATGGGCTCTGCGCCGTCATTGACGCTTGCTGCTGTTATGCAAACTCTCTCAACCGTCGGATCTGAGGGCACATCATACATAACGGGCATAAGCACGCCCTCAATAATTGAGCGAAGACCTCTTGCTCCCGTTTTCTTTTCAAGAGCCTTGTCTGCTATTGCCTCAAGAGCTGTTGCATCAAATTCAAGCTCAACATCATCAAGCCTGAAAAGCTCTTTATACTGCTTAACAACTGCATTCTTGGGAGTTGTTAAAATCTTGACAAGAGCATCCTTATCAAGCTCCTGAAGAGTTGTTACAACGGGAAGTCGGCCGACAAGCTCGGGAATAATCCCGAACTTTACGAGATCCTGCTGAATGACCTTGCTCATTATATTCTCTTTGGCCGCTTCGGATTTACTCTTTATCTGAGCACCGAAGCCGAGAGCTGAACCCTCCGAACGCTTTTCGATTATCTTTTCAATGCCGTCAAACGCACCGCCGCAGATAAACAGAATGTTTGAAGTATCAATCTGAATAAATTCCTGCTGGGGATGCTTTCTGCCACCCTGCGGAGGAACATTTGCAACAGTACCTTCAATTATTTTAAGCAGTGCCTGCTGAACGCCTTCACCGCTGACATCTCTTGTTATTGACGGATTTTCGCTCTTGCGGGCAATCTTATCGATTTCGTCAACATAGATAATGCCTCTTTCGGCACGCTCAACGTCAAAATCAGCCGCCTGAATAATTCTGAGCAGAATATTCTCAACATCTTCGCCTACATAACCCGCTTCGGTAAGCGTTGTAGCATCTGCAATAGCAAAGGGCACATCAAGAATTCTTGCAAGAGTCTGGGCAAGCATCGTTTTGCCGACACCTGTGGGACCGAGCAGAAGAATGTTGCTCTTCTGAATTTCAACGTCGGTATTACCCTTGCTGCCGATGCGTTTATAATGATTATAAACCGCAACACTCAACGCAATTTTTGCGCTTTCCTGCCCGATAACATATTCATCAAGCTTAGCCTTGATTTCATGGGGCTTGGGAAGAGAATCCGAATCAAAATCGCCGTGATTATGAACGGGCTCGGACTCAATTATTGAGCAGCAAAGCTCTATACATTCATTACAAATATATACATTCGGGCCGGCAATAAGCTTTTCTACCTGATCCTGCGTTTTATGGCAGAATGAACAGGAAACCCTTCTTTCATCGTCTCTGGGCATCTTTTGCCTCCTGTTTATTTATCTTTTTGCAATAACCTTATCAACGAGGCCGTATTCCATAGCTTCCTGAGCGGTGAGATAATTATCTCTCTCGGTATCTCTTGCGATTTCTTCAATGGATCTGCCTGTGTTTTCTGCAAGGATTCTGTTGAGCTTTTCTCTGGTTTTGATGATATGATCAGCAACAATTTTGATTTCTGTTGCCTGACCTCTTGCACCGCCGAGAGGCTGATGAATCATAATTTCACTGTTGGGCAGCGCAAATCTTTTGCCCTTTGCACCGGATGAAAGCAAAAATGCGCCCATTGAAGCAGCCATGCCCATGCAAATGGTTGAAACATCGCACTTGATATACTGCATGGTGTCATAAATTGCCATGCCTGCGGTAACGGAGCCGCCGGGGCTGTTGATATAAAGGCTGATATCCTTTTCAGGGTCCTGACCCTCAAGGAAAAGGAGCTGCGCAACAACAATGCTTGCGGTTGTGTCGTTAACCTCATCGGAGAGAACGATAATTCTGTCGTTAAGGAGGCGTGAGAAAATATCATATGAACGCTCGCCTCGGTTTGTCTGTTCAACAACATAAGGTACTAATGCCATTTAAAATCAATCCTTTCTCCGCAAAAAATATTTGGAAATTAAAGAATGAATAAACCGGTGTTAAAACCGGTTTATTCTTTATGCTCATATTTAAGTATAGTAAGAATTTCGGCTGATTATTCAGCAGCTTCTTCCTTCTTTTCTGCCGCTTTCTTTGTTGTTTTCTTTGCAGCAGGCTTCTTTGCGGGCTTTGCTTCCTCAGCACCCTCTTCTGCAGGAGCAGCTTCCTTTTTCTTGGTTGCTTTCTTTGCAGCGGGCTTCTTTGCCTTTGCAGAATCGATTACAAGCTTGAATGCATCCTGCTTTGCAAGCTCTGCAGCAATTGTTGCTTCGGGAACAAGCTCCTTAATCTTCTCAACATCAAGCTGATACATTTCAGCCATCTTTGTGTATTCTTCAGCGATTGCTTCGTCTGAAGCCTTAAGACCTTCTGCTTCGATAATCTTTTCGATAGCAAGGTCAATCTTAACCTCTGAAACAGCACGCTCTCTCATCTGACCCTCGAAGGTTGCCTTATCCATACCCATATACATAAGATATGTGTCAAGGTCGATGCCCTGCTGAGCAATTCTCTGAGCGAATGAATCAACATCTTCCTTAGCCTTGTTGTCATACATGCATTCGGGGATTTCACCCTCAACATTCTCAACAAGAGCTTCGATAACTGCATCTTCAAATGCATGCTGAGCACTGTCCTGCTTTCTCTTGAGGATATCCTCCTCAACGCCCTTCTTAAGCTCATCAACTGTTTCGTATTCGCCCATATCCTTAGCGAATTCGTCATCAAGCTCGGGAAGCTCTTTAACCTTTATTTCATGAAGCTTAATCTTGAAAACAGCATCCTTTGAAGCAAGCTCGGGAGCATATGCTTCGGGAAATGTTACGTTAACATCAAATTCTTCACCGATTG
>JBGVNA010000165.1:0-4307 GCA_045125175.1 Acutalibacteraceae bacterium | reverse complement strand
CGACGATAAAAGCCGTGATATTCCTTGTGTTCATCGTTGTTTTGCAGCAGATTGAAGGTAACCTTATTTATCCCAAAGTCGTTGGCTCATCAATTGGTCTGCCGGGAATATGGGTGCTTGCAGCAGTTACGGTCGGCGGCGGAGTGCTCGGTATCGGCGGAATGATGATAGGAGTCCCCGCAGCAGCAGCCGTTTACAGACTTATAAAAGAAAATCTGAATTTGCCTGCTGATAAAATGAAAGAGAAGCAAAACACCATTATACAGAAAAGTTAATTAATACACGTCAAAACTCGGAATACAATGTATTTCGGGTTTTGTGCATTGATATGTTAAAAAACTGTGACATTATGGGAGAAACACTTGACACGGTGTATATAACAGTTTATAATTGAACTGTTCATTTTTGAACTATCGTGTGTTGATGAGGTGGAACTATGCATAATATTCTTGAAAATATCTTTTTGAGCAAAGAATTGTACCAATCAATTTTAGCTCCGGTTTGCTTAAAACACGAAATGACACACGCCGAAATGATAACCTTGCTTTTCCTTGCGGGTAATCCGGAACTGAACACCGCTACAGATGTCGTTAAAGGACGGAGATTAGCAAAATCAGCAGTATCCATGGCAGTGAGATCACTTCACGAAAAAGGACTTGTATCCGGTGAATTTATCGACGGCAATCACCGTTCAATTCATCTCAATGTCTGTGACAAGGCAAAAACCATTCTCGAAGAAAGCCAAGCGGCACAAAACGCATTTTTTAATATTCTGTTTGAAGGCTTTTCGGACTCGGAAAAAGAAAATCTAAAAAATTATCTTGAAAGAGTTTCAACAAATATCAAGACATATCACAATGTAAAAAATTAAATTTTTTTATTTTTTTAATTTTTATATAATTAAAGATAAAGAGGTAATCAAATCATGGCAAAGAAACAATTTAAAACCGAATCAAAAAAGCTGCTGGATATGATGGTTAATTCCATCTATACCCATAAAGAGATTTTTCTTCGTGAACTCATTTCCAATGCGAGCGATGCGATTGATAAACTCTACTTTCGCTCTCTGACCGATGATACGGTAAAGCTGACACACAGCGACTACGAAATTCGTTTGAGCGTTGACAAGAATGCCCGCACCTTGACAATTGCCGACAACGGCTGCGGTATGTCAAAAGATGAACTTGAAAACAATCTCGGCACTATTGCAAAAAGCGGTTCATTTGATTTTAAAAACGACCCTGAAAACAAGAACGGCGAGCAGATTGACATTATCGGTCAGTTTGGTGTCGGTTTCTATTCAGCATTTATGGTTGCAGACAAAATTACGGTTGAAAGCCGTATTTACGGTTCTGACGAGGCATACTGCTGGGAATCTGAAGGTGCAGACGGATACACAATCAACCCCTGCGAAAAGGAAACCTTTGGAACGGTTATCACGATTTATCTCAAAGCCGATACGGATGACGAAAGATACAGTGACTATCTGGAGGAATACAGACTTCGCAGCCTTGTAAAAAAATACAGTGATTATATACGTTATCCAATTCGCATGCAGGTTTCTCACAGCCATTTAAAGGAAGGCACCGAAAACGAATATGAAACCGTCACAGAAGATGAAACCCTTAACAGCATGGTTCCTCTTTGGAAAAAAGGAGCTTCCGATGTAACCGATGAGGAATATGCTCAATTTTATCAGGATAAATATTTTGACTACGAAGCACCGCTCAAGGTCATCCGTCAGAAAGCAGAAGGCACTTCCAACTACGAAGCACTGATGTTTATTCCTGCACACGCACCGTTTGATTATTACAGCAAAGATTTTGAAAAAGGCTTGCAGCTGTATTCCAGCGGTGTGCTGATTATGGAAAAGTGCAAGGATTTGCTGCCCGACCATTTCAGCTTTGTAAGAGGTCTTGTTGACAGTTCGGACCTTTCTCTCAACATATCACGTGAGATGCTGCAGCAGGACAGACAGCTGAAGATTATAGCCAAAGCACTTGAAAAGAAGATAGCAGGCGAACTTAAAAAGATGCTTGAAAACGAACGTGAGAAATATGAGCAGTTCTTTAAAGCATTTGGCGCACAGCTTAAATGGGGTATCTATTCAAGCTACGGTACCAATAAGGATACGCTCCAAGATCTGATACTTTTCAAATCATCTTTAGAAGGCAATTATGTAACTCTTAAAGAGTATGTGTCACGTATGAAAGAGGGACAAGAAAAAATCTATTATGCTTACGGCGACAGTGTCGAAAAGATTTCATTGCTTCCGCAGGTTGAATCGGTAATCGGTCACGGTTATGAGGTTTTGTATCTTACCGAAGATATAGATGAGTTTGCTCTGCAGATGCTTCGCACCTATGATGAAAAAGAGTTTCTGAATGTCTGCGAGGAAAATCTTGACCTTGCAAGCGAAGATGAAAAGGAAAAAATAAAAGCCGAAAACGATGCCTCAGCAGAAATGTTCGGGTTTATGAAAGAAAGTATCGGTGACAATGTTTCAAAAGTTCGTTTTACCAATACTTTGCAAAATCATCCCGTCAGTCTTTCAAGTGAAGGCAATGTTTCAATGGGCATGGAGAAAGTTTTGAATAAAATGCCCGGCACGGAAGATCAGCATATCAAGGCAGAAATAGTTTTGGAAATCAACATTAATCATCCTCTCGCAGCAAAGTTAAAGGAACTGTTCGAGAACGATAAAGATAAATTGGCAACATACAGCAAGATACTTTTTGCACAGGCACGTCTTGTCAGCGGTATGACATTGGATAATCCTGCTGAAATCAGCAGCCTCGTTTGTGATCTTATGCTTTGAAAATAGTACTGATGATTTATCATAAAATTCAAAGCGGAAAGAAATTTATAATATAAAAATTGAATTTGCAGTAAAGGAGATGAACGGCAATTGAAAAAGACAGAAATAATTGAGTATATTACAAGCAAAGAGACTGTGTGTCAGAAAAATGATGAGATAGACCCAAAGCTTTATGAAGAATACGGAGTTAAAAAAGGACTTCGTGACAAAAACGGTAACGGTGTTCTTGCAGGTCTTACCAATATTTCAAAAATTGTTTCATTAAAAACAGAAAACGGTCAAAAGATTCCCTGTGACGGTGAACTGTGGTATCGCGGATATCGTGTGGAAGAGCTTTTAAGCAGCCTTGGCGAAAACGAACTCGGTTATGAAAAAATTGCCTATCTCCTGCTTATGGGTGAACTGCCCGATGAATCGGAGCTTTGTCAATTCAGGAATTTAATCGGCGAGTGCCGTACACTTCCTTCAAACTTCACAAGAGATGTCATTATGAAGGCTCCGAGCAAGGATATTATGAACTCAATGACCCGAAGCATTCTTACACTGGCATCTTATGATGAGCATATGACAGATACCTCTGTCAGCAATTCCTTGCGTCAATGTATTCAGCTTATCAGTGAATTTCCACTGCTTGCGGTGTACGGTTATCACGCATACAATTACTCCGATAATATGGACAGTATGTTCATTCACCGCCCCGACCCTTCTCTTTCCACAGCAGAGAATTTTCTGATGATGCTGCGTCCCGACAAAAAATATACCCAAACCGAAGCGAAGGTTCTTGACACTGCGCTGATTCTTCATATGGAGCACGGTGGTGGCAACAACTCAACCTTCACCACAAGAGTTATTACATCGTCGGGCTCAGACACCTATTCCACAATGGCGGCGGCAATGTCATCATTGAAAGGTCCGAAGCACGGCGGCGCAAATATCAAGGTTATGGAAATGATGGCGGATATTAAAAAGCATATTTCCGACTGTTCCGACAAGGATGAAGTGGCTGCGTATCTGACAAAGATTATAAATAAAGAAGCTTTTGACAGAAAAGGGCTTGTTTACGGCATGGGACACGCAGTTTACTCCCTGTCTGACCCGAGAGAACGGGTGTTTAAAGGCTATGTGGAAAAGCTCGCACTGGAAAAAGGCCGTGAAAAGGATCTGGAATTATATCGCAATATCGAAGAGCTTGCTCCGGAAATTATTGCGCAGCACAGACGCATCTACAAGGGCGTCAGTCCCAATGTGGATTTTTACAGCGGATTTGTATATGATATGCTGGGAATTCCGCAGGAATTATATACTGCTATGTTCGCCATCGCCCGCATTGTGGGCTGGAGTGCCCATCGGATTGAAGAACTGATATGCACGGATAAAATTATCCGTCCTGCATATATGAGCGTTATGGAAGAACGGTAAGCGGAACCTGCGAATATCGATAAAGGAGTTATTCAAATGAAATATGAAATTGTTTATATAAGCGGTTCGG
>JBGVNA010000164.1:0-8119 GCA_045125175.1 Acutalibacteraceae bacterium | reverse complement strand
TATGCTTTCAAATATGCAGATGCCTTTTGAAAAGATGAACGGCGGATATGCTTCGCATCTTGGTGTTGACCCCAAATATTTTACATCAGAAACAAATGAAAGTAAGGGCATTGAATTCAGAGATAAGGTTATTAATCCTCTGTTCTTTAATCCTTTAAAAGACGGTGTTTCGCCCTTCTATCTCTATGTTAATGTAACAACAGCCGAAATTCTTCGTAAGGTACTTGCAGAGCCTGAAAAATATGCTCCGAGCGGAGTTTATATTATGAGAATTCACGGAACTTTTGTTAATTTCCTTGATCTTTCACCTGCAATTCAGCAGGATATCATAACCCGCCTTGACCCCAAATCTGCGGCTATTGCATAAGGAGCTCAAATGAAACTAATCGGAATTGATATAGGAACAACGAGCATATGCGGTGTTGTTGTTGACTCAGAAACAGGGGAAATAACAAAGTCAAAAACTTTGCCGAACACCTCGTTCCTGAAAAGTGAAAATGATTTTGAGAGAATTCAGAATCCGGAAATAATAATGAATACGGTCTGCAATTTGATTGATTTTCTTGATGCAAAAGATGCTTCTGCTATAGGTTTTTCCGGTCAGATGCACGGTATAGTTTATGTTGATGAAAACGGAAAGGCCGTAAGCCCCCTTTATACATGGCAGGATGAGCGTGCTGCAAAAGAGTATGAAAACGGTAAATCCTATGCGCAAAAAATCGGATGTTTTGCAGGCTATGGGCTTGCAACCGATTTCTACAATGAAAAGAACGGGCTTGTTCCTGCAAATGCAAAATATCTTTGCACAATTGCCGATTATGCAGTAATGTGTCTTTGCGGAATTAAAAAACCTCTTGTTCATATAACAAATGCTGCAAGCCTGGGATGTTTTGACATAAAGAAAAACTGTTTCACGGTTGATAATTCAAGGCTTCCCGATGTTACCGCTGAATTCAGCGTGGCAGGCATTTATAACGGCATTCCTGTTTGTGTTGCTTTGGGTGATAATCAGGCAAGCTTTATCGGCTCTGTTTCAGCTGCCGATGATGCACTCATAAATGTCGGCACAGGCTCGCAGATTTCGTGGCTTACGGAAAATCCTGTTTTTGCCGATGGCGTTGAAAACAGGCCTTTTGACGGAAAGCGTTATCTTGCGGCGGGCTGTGCTCTCTGCGGCGGCAGAGCCTTTGCAATGCTTGAAGGTTTTTTCAGAGAAATCGCAAGTCTTGCAGGAACAGATATCAACTCGTTATACCCTCAGATTGATAAACTCCTTGAAACAAAAACAGAAACGGCTCTTTTGGCAGATTGCCGTTTCTGCGGAACAAGAAACGAACCCTCAAGAAGAGGTTCGTTTTCAAATGTTTCCGAAAATAATTTTACTCCCGCTGATTTTGCCCTTGCTGTTCTCAACGGCATGGCCGGAGAGCTTTATGAGATGTATAAAGGCGGCGGAAAATCTGCGAATAAGCTTGTCTGCTCGGGTAACGGTATTCGCAAAAATGCCGCTTTGCGCAGAATAACCTCCGATATGTTCGGTTGTGAAATAAAGATACCTCTTTATGAAGAAGAGGCATCATACGGTGCGGCATTGGCGGCATCGGTTGCCTGCGGAATGAATGTAAATATAAATGAAGCGTGCAAACTGATAAGATACAGGGAGGGTTGAGAATGTTTTATAATAAACCTATTTTCTTTGAAAAAAACAGAGTTTTCAGAGTTTATACCGGAGGCAAGCTTTTTGCCTATTTCTTCGGAGATGATTCAACCGACGGCTTTTATCCCGAAGAGTGGGTTGCTTCAAGTGTTAAAGCACTCAACGAAGGCAGCACCGATGAATATGAGGGTGTTTCCAAAATCAAAGGAACTGATTTGTATTTGAATGATGCCGTTAATAAATTCAAAACGGAAATTCTTGGAGAGAGAGAAGATTTGGGAATTCTCACAAAGATTCTTGACAGTGCAATCAGACTTCCCGTACAGGCTCATCCCGATAAAGCGTTTTCCGAAAAATATTTTTCGTCGAAATACGGCAAGGAAGAGAGTTGGATTATTCTTGCAACAAGACCTGATGCAAAAATCTTTTTCGGCTTCAAAGACGGTGTAACGCTTGCGGATTTTGAAAAAGCAATTGATGAGAGCGAAAGCGGCTCAAACGCTATGGAAAACCTGCTTTGTTCAATCGACGTCAAAGCAGGCGATGTAATCTATATTCCTGCAAAAATGGTTCATGCCATCGGCAGCGGATGCCTTCTTCTTGAGGTGCAGGAGCCTACGGATTTCACCATTCAGCCTGAACGCTGGTGCGGTGAATATAAGCTTTCGGACAGAGAAATGTATCTCGGTCTTGACCGTGAAAAAGCTCTTGAATGCTTTGACATTTGTAAGCGTTACCCTGCACCGTTAATACCCAAAACTCTGACAGATGCAAACGGTATAAAATATGAAGCGATAATAGATGAAACAATCACCCAAAGCTTTGCTGTCAGATGTATTACTCTCGGCGGCGGCTCGTTTGAGCTTGACAGGGGAGCAGCGGTTTATGTTGTAACCGAAGGCTGCGGCATAATAATCGGCGATAATTATAAAACTGAAATAAAAAAAGGCGATTATTTCCTTATGCCCGAAAGTGCAAAAGGCAAGTATATAATAAAAGGCAATAAGATAAAAATTGTTGAATGTTTTGCATAACATTTTTACTTTTGCTGCTAATAATAAATTTATAGGAGGAAATTATGAATACAAATGCAATGTTTAAAATCGGCTACGGTCTTTATGTGCTCACAGCCCGTGAAAACGGCTTCGATAACGGCTGTATTATTAATACTGTAACCCAGGTAACTGCAGACCCCAACAGAATTACCGTTGCTGTCAATAAGGCAAACAAAACACATGATATGATTCTTGCAACAGGCGAATTCAATGTGAGCATTCTCACAACATCCGCATCCTTTGAAATATTCAAAGCTTTCGGCTTCAGAAGCGGTAAAGATACCGATAAATTTGAGGGCTGTAATGCTGCAAAGAGAAGCGGAAACGGAATATATTATGTGACCGATTCAACCAACGCATATATTTCTGCAAAGGTTATTTCGGCAACGGATCTCGGTTCACATACACTGTTCCTTGCTGATGTTACGGATTGTGATGTGCTTTCGGAAGTTCCGAGCGCAACTTATGATTATTACCATAAATATATCAAACCGAAGCCTGAAGCAAAAAAGAACGTAAAGGTGTATTACCGTTGTAAAATCTGCGGTTATATTTATGAGGGCGATGAGCTCCCTGCAGATTTCATATGCCCGCTTTGTAAACATCCTGCTTCTGATTTTGAAAGAGTTGAAGCAGTGAAAGATAATTCAAATAAAGGAGAGAACAACATGAATCTTAAAGGAACAAAAACAGAAAAAAATCTTATGGAAGCCTTTGCCGGCGAATCACAGGCAAGAAATAAGTATACCTATTTTGCATCGGTAGCGAAGAAGGAAGGTTATGAGCAGATTTCAGCTATTTTTACCGAAACTGCCAATAACGAAAAGGAACATGCAAAAATGTGGTTTAAAGCTCTCGGTGAGCTTGGTGACACAGCTCAGAACCTTCTTCATGCAGCAGAAGGCGAAAACTATGAGTGGACCGATATGTATGCTACATTTGCTAAGGAAGCCGAAGAAGAGGGCTTCACAGAGCTTGCAGAAAAATTCCGAATGGTAGCTGCCATCGAAAAGACCCACGAAGAAAGATACCGTGCGCTTCTCAGCAACGTTGAGATGCAGAAGGTTTTTGAAAAGGCAGAGGAAACAATGTGGGAATGCCGCAACTGCGGTCACCTTGTAATGGGTAAGAAGGCTCCCGAGGTTTGCCCTGTTTGTGCTCATCCTCAGGCATACTTTGAAGTAAGAAAAGAAAACTATTAATAAAACAAACGCATAAGTTTTTACCGAGGGCAGCACTGCTCTCGGTTTTTTTATAAAAATTTAACAAACATTTTGTTTTACTGTTGCTATTTTCAAATTATAATTATATAATGAATATAATCATATGTTTAATATAGGAGAGTGTGGACGTTTGAAGAAAACAGTGAAAATTATAGCTTTTATTCTTGCGCTGATGTTTGTTTTTGGCAGTTGCGGAAATGATGAGGTATCAACGAATATCAGCAATACAAATTCAAGCAACGCAGAAAACACACAGGTTAAATTTACAATGGAAAACGGCGGCTCGTTTATTATTGAGCTTTATCCTGAATATGCTCCCGAAACTGTTAAGAATTTCGTAAATCTTGTTTCAAGCGGCTTCTACGACGGATTAACCTTCCACAGAGTAATTGAAAATTTCATGGCACAGGGCGGTGACCCTGAGGGCACAGGAATGGGCGGCAGTGAAGAGGAAATCAAAGGCGAATTTTCCGCAAACGGTTTTAAAGACAACAAGCTTTCGCATACAAGAGGCGTTGTGTCAATGGCACGTCGACCGGATTCATATGATTCCGCTTCGTCGCAGTTTTTTATCTGTTATGTTGATGCAACCTATCTTGACGGAGATTATGCTGCATTCGGTAAGGTTATTGAAGGAATGGAGGTTGTTGACGCTTTCCTTGAAATTGAAAGAGCAATGGACGGCAGCGGTTATTTATCTGTTCCCGTAACACCTATTGTTATTGAAAAGGCAGAGGTGATTTAACATGGCAAACAATATTGTTTTTAAAGGCTTCAAAGCAAGTGAAATCGAGTTTGTCAATAAGTGCGAAAACGGCGCAAAGCTTGAATTTGAAACAAAATATTCATATAACGTTAAGTATTCGCCGAGTAACACTTGTATAGGTGAATTTACAGTTGAGGTCAGTGACAAAGCAAATAAGGATAAGTTTCATATTAAAACCGTTATACACGGTATGTTTACATTTAATCCCGAAATCAAAAAAGAGCTTCTGCATGTTCAGACTTTTAAGGAGCTTTTCCCTTATGCAAGAACAATGATTTCTTCATTAACGGTTAATGCGGGCATACCGCCTGTTATCATACCAAACTTTGATATAGAATCACAAAGTATTTATAAATTCGGCAAAAATTGTTGATGAAAGGAAGAGAAAAATATGGATATTATGGATATCGCCTCAAAAGGAATTGTGGCAATAACAAAAAACTTCGGCAAAAAGGTTGCAAAAAACACTGTTGCACCTGAAATTGAAAAGGTTGAGCCTTTAAAAATCAGCGGAAGCGGTTACAGAGCAGGCTTTGCAACCGATGAAATAATGCCGGATTTAAACAGCGGCAAAACATATTGGATTGCAGGTCACGGCTCAGGTCATAAAATGGAAGGCGTGCTTTCACCTGTTTATATCAGTGCAGTCTGGATTGATTGCGGCAACGACGAAGGTATGCTTTGGCTTGGTGCGGATATCGTAGGTATGACGAGAGTTGAGGTTAATAAAATCCGCTCCATGATTATGGCTTCTCCCAAAATCAAGGGCTGCAAGTGCATCAACTTCAGCTGCACACACAGCCATTCGGGCATCGATACCCTTGGCTATTGGGGCAAGCCTAATCTTGTAAGCATTCCTTCTGACGGTAAAGATCCCGAATATATGGATATGCTTATGAATAAGGCTGTTAAGGTTGCCGAAGAAGCTTATGCAAACAGAAAGAGCGGCAAGCTTTTCAGCGGAGATATAACAATTAAAGACGGTTTGCAGACTCGCAGAGGCTTTATTGACAGACATGAGGTTCTTTCAAGATTCCGCTTTGTGCCCGATGACGGTACAAAGGAAACCTGGATTTTGAATTTCGGCGGTCATCCCAATTCACTTGGCGGCGGTAACCGCATGCTCAGCGGCGAATATCCCTATTTTATGCGTGAACAGATAGCTGCCGAAAACGGTGCAAACGTACTTTTTGGTATCGGCGCAATCGGTGCGATGGATGTTGCTGAGTTGGATGACAAGGATAATGTTAACTGCATTAAGCTTCAGGCGAAGATGATTGCAGATGCAGCTCTGAGAATTGATAACGATAAAGAGCTTAATCCCGAAATGAAGATAATGCAGCAGCCTTTCTATCTGCCCGTAGGTAACTATGTACTTACTCTTCTTGCAATGCGCCATGTTATGAGCTTCAATGCATATCCCTGCAAGGAAAGCGATATCGGTATTGCGATGATAACTGAAATGACATATATGTCAATCGGCGGCAAAAAAGTGCTTCTTCTCCCCGGTGAAAGCTTTGTTTCAACCGTTTACGGCGGATATAAGTCAGCAGACGTTTCGCCCACAGGTGAAGGCCCCGAGGTCAATCCCACTCCGCTTGCTGAAATTGCAGGTGAGCCTGATATGATTGTTTTCGGTGTGTCAAATGATATGACCGGCTATGTTGTGCCTCCCAACGATTTCATTCTTAACCCCACACAGCCTTATCTTAACGGCTATAAAGATAAGTTTGACCTTAACCACTATCATGAAACAAATTCAATGGGTATCGGTGCGCAGAAAACAATAGCGGATGCATTCGCAGATATGGTGAGCCGTTTCTGATGCTCTCTGTAATATATGCGGTTGTTATTCTTATAGCAACAACTCTCGGTGCTTTTGTGGGATTAGGCGGGGGAGTTATCATTAAACCCGTGCTTGATTTTATAGGTGCAGAGCCACGGATGCAGGTTGATTTTCTCTCGTCAATAGCCGTATTCACAATGTCAATTGTGTCAACAGGCAAAGCTATAAAGAATAAAGTCAGCTTCAAAAAGGATATAATCATTCTTGTTGCGGCAGGCTCAATTGCAGGCGGATTTCTGGGAAGCCGTTGTATCGATTTGCTCGGTGCGGTTATTGCGCAAGGCAATATCAGATGCATTCAGGCGTTTGTGCTTGCGGTTTTATTGGCTGCTGTCAGTATTTATGTGAGCAAACAGCGTTTTTCGTTCCATGTAAAAAACAGAGTTATAATCTGCCTTGTCGGTCTTATGCTCGGATTTATTGCTTCTTTTCTCGGAATAGGCGGAGGTCCTATAAATGTTGCCGTACTTACTCTGTTTTTTTCAATGAACGTTAAAGAGTCGGCGATTTATTCCGTTGCAATAATATTCTTTTCTCAGATTTCGAAGCTTGTTACGATTTTTGCTTCAACGGGAATCGAACCGTATGCTCATCAGTGGAAAACATTGCTTTTCATTCTTCCTGCAGCTGTAGTCGGCGGGATGCTTGGCTCAAAGCTTAATCGCAGATTTGATGATTTGTTTATCAGAAAAGTTTTTGTTGCGGCAATGATACTGCTTGTGATCCTTAATGTCTATAACGGAATAAATAATTTGATTGAAGTTTCTTTGTGAATATTTTTTGGAAAATATTCAAAACTCCGAAATTATTTTTTAGAATATCGTGATTTGCAATATTTTTTGCGAAGCAATAGCGTGCCAAGGTTCAAGGAGGCAATATAATGACACAGCAGGAATTAACGCTATTAAATCTCGGCAGCAGTCTTGATGACCTTGCAAACCTTGACCCGAGAGGCTATGGTGTTTGCAAGCTCCTTTATGAAGCATCAAGGGAATACACAGGCGCCCCTCTTTGCGTTAACAGTGCAATGAAGCTTGCCGAAACCATTAAGGAAGGCGATCTTGTATACATTATGACAGGCTTTGTTCTTCTTCCATTTAAAAAGGCGGAGATGGACGGAATAGTGAGCTCTGTTCTTTTGGCACGTGCGCTTGTTAAAGCTTTCGGTGCGAAGCCCGTAATCATATGCCCTGAAGATAATGTAATTGCGGTTGAAAATCTTGCGGTCTGTGTCGGTTTGCATCTTTATAAATCTGTTGATGAACTTAAGCAATATCCCGTTTCAATGGGCGTTATGACTTTTACAAAGGATAAATCAAAAGCCGAAGAATGCGCTGATATAATTATTGCTCAAGGTGTTCCGTCGGCAGTTATCAGCATTGAATGCCCGGGTGAAAATGAAAAAGGTGTTTATCACAATGCAACAGGCCTTGATGTTACCGAAATCGAAGCTAAACAGGATGTTTTGTTTGAGAAGCTTCGGGATATGGGTGTGCTGAATATCGCCGTTGGTGATCTCGGCAATGAAATAGGTATGGGCACAATCGGTGATTACATAAAAAAATACATTCC